>JAEMSB010000228.1:1526-7265 GCA_016463045.1 Niveispirillum sp. | reverse complement strand
GAAGGGCATCGACTTCATACGCTTCGACGAACAGGGGCTGATACGGGAGTTCGAAGTGATGATCCGTCCCCTGAGCGGCTTGCAGGCCCTGGCCACAGAGATGGGAAGGCGTGTGGGACAGGATATCGCGGCCTTCAAGGCCAAAGCCTGATAGGCATGGCCGAATTCCCCTTGATTGGATCGCCACCATGTCTCTGCCCCACGCCCTGCTGACCGCCCTGATCGAACGTCCCGGCGCCGGTTCGGAACTGGCGGGGCGTTTTGACCGCTCCATCGGTTATTTCTGGCAGGCCACGCATCAGCAGATTTATCGCGAGTTGGCGCGGCTGGAGGCGGCGGGCCTGATCGAGGGGACAGCCGTTGATGGCGCGCGCGGGCGAAAGCGGGCGTTTCGGGTGTTGCCGGCGGGGCGGGCGGAGCTGGCGCGCTGGACAGCGGAGCGGCAGGAACCGCTGCCGATCCGGGATGAGATGATGGTGCGGCTACGGGCCGAGGCGATGGTCGGGCCGACCACCCTGCTCAATACGCTGGCCGAACTGGCGCAGCATCATCGTGACCGGCTGAAAACCTATCAGGATATTGAGAAGCGGGATTTCACCCCGCCACCGACGGATAAGGGCCAGCGGTTGCGCCATCTGGTCCTGAAAGCCGGCATCGAATATGAGCGGCACCGCGCCGCTTTCTGTGAACAGGCGATGGCGCTGCTGTCTTCCCCGTCGGAGTGAAGGTGGTCAAATGCAAAACGCCCCATCCTACCGGATGGGGCGCTGTCTGCGGTCACTTGGCGGCGTCGAAGAAATCGTTGCCCTTGTCATCGGTAATGATGAAGGCCGGGAAATCCTCCACCTCAATCCGCCAGATCGCTTCCATGCCCAGTTCAGGGTAGGCGATGCATTCGACCTTTTTGATGCAGTCCTGGGCCAGACGGGCTGCCGCCCCGCCGATAGAGCCCAGATAGAAGCCGCCATGCTTCTGGCAGGCATTCTTGACAGCCGGTGAGCGGTTGCCCTTGGCCAACATGACGAAGGAACCGCCCGCCGCCTGGAACTGATCGACAAAACTGTCCATGCGGCCCGCCGTCGTGGGGCCGAAGGAGCCGGACGCATAGCCTTCCGGCGTCTTGGCAGGTCCCGCATAATAGATCGGATGGTTCTTGAAATAGTCGGGCAATGGCTGCCCGGCATCCAGCAAGGCCCGCAGCTTGGCATGGGCGCTGTCGCGCGCCACGATCAGCGGGCCGGTCAGGGAGACGCGCGTGCGGATCGGATACTGGCTCAACACCTTGCGGATTTCATCCATGGGCTGGGTCAGGTCGATCTTCACCACCTCACCCGACAGCGCCGCCTCGTCCACTTCAGGCAGGAAGCGGGCGGGATCGGTTTCCAGCTGTTCCAGATAGATGCCGTCCTTGGTGATCTTGGCCAGGGCCTGACGGTCGGCCGAACAGGAGACGCCGATGCCGATCGGCATGGAGGCGCCATGGCGCGGCAGGCGGATGACGCGAACATCGTGGCAGAAATACTTGCCGCCGAACTGCGCCCCGATGCCCAGCCCCTGGGCGGCCTTGAACAGGGCCTTCTCCATCTCCAGGTCGCGATAGGCGTGGCCGGATTCGGAGCCCTGGGTCGGCAGGCTGTCATAATAGCGGGCCGAGGCCAGCTTCACCGTCTTCAGATTCTGTTCCGCCGACAGACCGCCGATCACCACTGACAGGTGATAGGGCGGGCAGGCGGACGTGCCGAGCGAGGCCATCTTTTCCTCAATGAAGGGGATCAGACGGTCGGGTGCCAGCACCGACGGCGTGGCCTGGAACAGGAAGGTCTTGTTGGCCGACCCGCCGCCCTTGGCCATGAACAGGAACTTGTAAGCGTCCTCGCCCTCGGCGAAGATCTCGATCTGGCCCGGCAGGTTGGTTCGGGTGTTCTTCTCTTCATACATGGACAGTGGTGCCACCTGACTGTAGCGCAGATTGCGCTTACGGTAGGCATCGGCCACGCCTTCGGACAGGGCAGCCTCGTCGGCACCCTTGGTCCAGACCTTGCGGCCCTTCTTACCCATGATGATGGCCGTACCCGTATCCTGACACATGGGCAGGATACCGCCGGCGGCAATGGAGGCGTTCTTCAGCAGGTCCAGCGCCACGAACCGGTCGTTAGGCGAGGCCTCGGGATCTTCCAGGATGGCGCGCAGCTGGCCCAGATGGCCGGGGCGCAGGAAATGGTTGATGTCCATGAAGGCGGCTTCGGCCAGCAGGCGCAGCCCTTCCGGCTCCACCTTCAACACGGTCTCGCCGTCAAAGTCGACGGTGGAGACGTAATCGCTGGTCAGCTTGCGATAGGGCGTGGTGTCGGCACCCAGGGGGAACAGGCTGAAGCTCTGCTTCACAACATCATCGGGCATTTCTGGCTCCGGGTCTTTTCGGGGGCGGCGGGCCGGGGTCCGCCGTTCAAGGCCGTTCAGATAGCGCAGACCAACGGCCCCCGCCAGAGGGCCGTTGGTCTGGGGCGTCACGTTGCTTAAACAGCCGCGATGCAGACGATTTCCACCAGATAGCCGGGAGCGGCCATGCGGGCCTCCACCGTGGCGCGGGCCGGCGGGTTGCTCTGGTCCACCCAGGCGTCCCAAACCTCGTTCATGGCGGCGAAATTGCCGATGGAGGAGAGGTAGATGGTGGTGGACAGGATCTTGGACTTGGACGAGCCGGCCTCGGCCAGCAGGGCGTCGATCTGCGCCAGGACCTGGGCCGTCTGGCCCTTGATGTCGGCGCTGGTATCGGTTGCCACCTGGCCGGCCAGATAGACGGTACCGGCATGGATGACGGCTTCGCTCATGCGGCGGCCGGGATGCAGACGGACGATGCTCACCGAACAGTTCCTTATCTTGTCAGGGCCGCACCCGAATGGGCGGCCGGCATCTGCCGGGATAGGGGCAAGCGCCCCGGTTCACAAGTGGTGGCGGCAAATGCCAGTCATGCAGCCCATGCCGCTTATTACAAGATGGCCCCCGAAGCGCGTAAAAAGATTACGCCCGGATGGAGACCATCCGGGCGTAATCAATCATTAGACTTGTCGCAGATTACTCGCCGTCGATGGGCCGGACGTTCAACGGAAGTTCCGGCTCCCGGCTGGTCAGCATGCGGCCCAGCTTCGGCCCGATCCAGTTCTGGAAATCATCCATCAGGGTGAACATGGTCGGCACGAACACCAGCGACAGCATGGTGGAGGTGATCAGACCACCGATAACGGCCACCGCCATGGGCTGACGGAATTCCGTATCGGCACCCCAGCCGAAGGCGATAGGCACCATACCGGCCACCATGGCGATGGTGGTCATGATGATGGGCCGTGCACGCTTGGCACCCGCATCCAGCAACGCCTCCCGCCGGCCCATCCCATGGTCGCGCATGGCGACGATGGCATATTCCACAAGCAGGATGGAGTTCTTGGTCACAATCCCCATCAACATCAGGATACCGATCAGCGCCGGCAGCGACAGGGCCATGTTGCACATCAGCAGCCCGATCACCGCACCGCCCAGCGACAGGGGCAGCGCCGTCATGATGGTCACAGGCTGGAAGAAGTTGTGGAACAGCAGGATCAGCACCGCGATGATCAGGAGGAACGCCGTGCCCAGCGCCACCGCAAAGCCCATCATCATGATCTGCATCTGTTCAGAGCCACCATAGGCCGGCTTGGACACGCCCGACGGCAGGTGGGCCATGGAGGGCAGATTGTTGATGGCCTTCGTCGCCTCGCCCAGTTCCGCACCGTTCAGGTCGGCCTGTACGGAGATGCGGCGGGCGCGGTCGAAGCGGTCGATCTGTACCGCACCCGAGCCCATTTCCAGCTTGGCCACCGCAGACAGCGGGACCGTGGCACCGGTATTGGTGCGGACACGCAGATTGGCGATGGTGTCCAGGTCGCCACGGGCCGCCGGGTCGAGCTGCACCCGGATCGGCACCAGACGGTCGCCTAGATTGAACTTGGCGGAGTTGGTGTCGATTTCGCCCAGGGTCGCCACCTTGGCAACCTGACCGATGGAAATCACCGACACGCCCTGTTCAGCCGCCCGTTCGAACATCGGCTTGATCTGGATTTCAGGACGCTGCAGGGCCGCCGTGGAGGTGACGTTCTTCAGAAGCGGCAGCGCCCGCATCTCCTCCAGAACCTTGTTGGCATGGGCGTCCAGCAGCGGACCGTTTTCAGAGGTCAGCATGATCGAGACGTCACGGTTGCCGAAGCCACCGGTCGAGTTGAAGGAGAAGCGGACACCAGGGATCTTCTGCAATTCCGGCAGAACGCGGGTCTCAAACTCCTTCTGGTGGATACGCTCGCCACGCGGCTTCAGCATCACGATGATGGAACCACGGCGCACCTGCCCGCCACGACCGGCGCGGGCCCAGGTCGTCTCCACTTCCGGCTGGGCGCGGAGCACATTGGCGGCGCGCTGAACGGAGGCGTCCATCTGCTCCAGGTTCACGCCGGGGGCCATTTCCATCTGCAGATTGGAGAAGCCGATATCCTGTGCCGGAATGAAACCCGAGGGCAGCGCCAGGGTCAGCCCCACCGATGCGAAGAAGAACAGGGTGCCGGCGGCAATGGTCTTCCACCGGTTCGTAATGCACCAGCCCAGCAGCGTCTGATAGCGGTGGGCCCAGGGGCCTTCCTTATGCTCGTCCGGTTGGGCCGGCTTCAGGAAGTAGGCCGCCATAAGGGGCGTCAGCAATCGCGCGACCAGCAGCGAGAACAGAACTGCCACGGCCACGGTGACGCCGAACGACTTGAAGAATTGACCGGCGATACCGGGCATGAAGGACACGGGCAGGAACACGACAACGATGGTCATCGTCGTGGCCACCACGGCCAGACCGATCTCGTCCGCCGCTTCCAAGGCCGCTTCGAACGGACGTTTACCCTGCCTGATATGGCGGACGATATTCTCGATCTCCACGATCGCATCGTCGACCAGGATACCCACCACCAGGGCCAGGGCCAACATGGTGATGCCATTCAGGGTGAAGCCGAACCATTCCATGACCAGGAAGGTCGGGATGGTGGACAGCGGCATGGCCAGGGCGGAGATCAAGGTGGCGCGCATGTCGCGCAGGAACCACCAGACCACGCCCACCGCCAGCAGCGCACCAACAACCAGCGCCTCAATGGACGCCAGATAGCTGTCCACCGTGTATTTCACGTTGGAAATGATCAGCTTGAAGGTCAGGTCCGGATAGTCCTTCTTCAGCTGCTCGATGACCTCATCCACGCCCTTGGCGATGGTCACTTCCGAGGAATTGGGCGAACGGCTGATGGCGAAGCCCACGGTGGGCACGCCGTCCAGACGGGAAACACCGCGCAGTTCGGAGGTGCCATCCACGACATCGGCGATGTCGGACAGGCGGACCTTGCGGCCCCCCGCCACCGCGATCTCGACATTGCGGAGGTCATCCACGCTCTGGGCCCGGCCCAGGGTGCGGATGGACTGTTCCGCAGCGCCGATCTCGCCACGCCCACCGGGCATGTCGATATTCAGCTGCATCAGCTGGGAATTGACCTCACCCGCCGTCACACCCAGCGCCATCATGCGGTCCGGGACCAGATTGACGCGGATCTCGCGGTTCTGGCCACCCAGACGCTCCACCTCGCCGACCCCATCCACGCGCTTCAGCGACCGGGCCAGATCGCTGTCGATCAGCCAGGAAAGCTGCTCGACGGTGCGGTGGCTGGAGGTCACGGCATAATA
>JAEMSB010000228.1:0-1516 GCA_016463045.1 Niveispirillum sp. | reverse complement strand
GCATAATAAAGGATGGCGTCGCCGGTCACGTCCAGACGCTGGACCTGCGGTTCATAGATGTCCTGCGGCAGGTCGGAACGGATGCGGCTGACCGCGTCGCGCACGTCATTGACGGCACGGTCGGTATTATAGCCGATCTTGAACTCGATCGTGGTGTTGGAATAGCCGTCGGTGATGTTGGAAGAAACGTGATCGATGCCCGTGATGTTGGACACCGCATCTTCGATCTTCTTCGTCACTTCCTGTTCAAGTTCCGACGGGGCCGCACCCGGACGCGACACACCCACATTGACGACGGGGAAGTCGATGTCGGGATTGCCGGTGATATCCATCTTCCAGAAGGAAATCAGGCCGGCCAGCGTCAGGATGATGAAGAGGACGATGGGTGGTACGGGGTGGCGGATGGCGACCGCCGAGATATTGCCGCGGCTCATGTCCGGTGCCTTTCTCTAATCAGCGGTCAGTTGGCGGGCAGCGGGTTGACCTTGTCGGCCGGCGTCGGGGTGATGATCACCTTGTCGCCGGTCTTCAGGTAGCCCGCACCCGTCAGCACCACATCCTCACCCGGCTTCAGGCCGGACAGGATGGCCAGACGGTTGCCATCGCGCGGACCGGTCTGCACCTCCCGTGCCGTCACGGTGTGATGCCCCTTGTCATCCTTGGCGGCATCGACCACCACGGCCCAGCTCTTGGCATCGCGATAGACCACGGCCTCTTCGGGCAGAACCGGTGCGCTCTGCGTGCCGGTGCGGACACGGGCCGTCAGGAACATGCCGGGCCGCAGATACGGATCATGCGGCACATCGATCTTCACGGTGCCGATGCGCGTCTTTGTATCGACCACGGGGGAGATGATCCGGACGGTGCCGATGAAAGGCTTGCCGTTGATATCGACCGCCGACAATTCCGCCGTCTGACCAACCGCCAGTTGACGCAGGTCGATCTCCGGCACCTCGGCCAGCAGTTCAACCCGGTCGTCGCGGATAATGCGGAACAGTTCGGTCCCACCGGCGCCCATGACGGCACCCAGGCGGGCATTACGCTTGGCGATGGTGCCGTCGGTGGGTGCGCGCACCTCCGTCTGGGCCAGACGCGCCGTGGCCTGGGCGCGGGCTGCTTCTGCCACGCCGACACGGGCCTTGGTGGTCAGGGACGCCGACCGGCGGGCATCCAGGTCACGGGTGGAGATGGCGCCGGTGCGGGCCAGTTCCTCGGCACGGCGGATATTGGCCTCCGCCTCCGTGGCCAGGGCCTGCGCCTCGCGCAGCGAGGCTTCACGCGACAGAAGATCGGCGCGCAGCACCTTGTCGTCGAAACGGGCCAGCAACTGCCCGGCCTTCACCTTGTCGCCTTCATCGACAAGGACTTCAGTGATGGCAAGGCCGGATGTCTGGGTCCCGATGGGGAGTTCATCCCAGGAAGCCAGGGAGCCGGTGACCAGCAACTGACGCGGCACATCGCTGGCCGTCGCCTTCACTGCCGTCACGGTCAGGATGGAGGAGCTGTCCTTTTCGCC
>JAEMSB010000737.1:253-1992 GCA_016463045.1 Niveispirillum sp. | reverse complement strand
CACTTATGGGGGTGGGAACCGGCTTTGTCGTCTTCCTGATGGCGACCGTTCTGGGTCTGACGGCGGTGCTGTCCGCCGTGCCCCTGGCCTTCGACATCATTCGCTGGGCCGGTGCCGCCTATCTGGCCTGGCTGGCATGGAATGCGCTGCGCCCCGGTGGGCATTCCCCGTTTCAGGTGCGCGATCTGCCGCCCGACAGCCCCCGCCGGCTTTACATGATGGGGCTGGTCACCAACCTGCTGAACCCCAAGGCGGCGATGCTGTACCTGTCGCTGCTGCCGCAATTCATTGATCCGGGGCGCGGCTCTGTCCTGGCGCAGGGCCTGGAACTGGGGGCGGTGCAGATCAGCATCAGCCTGTCGGTGAACGCCATTTTCATCCTGATCGGCGGCGGCATCGCCCGATTTTTGGCAGGGCAGCCTGTCTGGGCGCGGGCACAGCGCATGGTTATGGGATCTGTGCTGGCCGGCCTTGCCGCCCATATGGCGATCAATCGGTAAGGGAAGGGCCCCATGGATATCTGGGAAATCCGCCACGACGATGGGCATGTCGTCAGCAATGATCCGGCCCGTCTGAACTTCGATATCATCCATCCGGCCCTGGCATCCAGCTACTGGTCACCGGGAATCAGTCGCGCGAAAGTCGAGCAGGCTGCACGCCATTCGGTGGCAATCGGCCTCTATGATTTCAATTGTTTCCAAATCGGCTATTGCCGCGTCATCACGGACCACACCAGTTTCGCCTATTTGGCGGATGTCTGGGTGAACCCGGAACGGCGCGGTGCGGGACTTGGAACATTCCTCGTGGACAGTGTGGTCAACCGTCCGGAATGGGCGGAATTGCGCCGATTCCTGCTTTTCACGGCGGACGCGCACGGGTTGTACGCAAAGTTCGGTTTCACAGCACTGGATAAACCGGAAAGGGCCATGTGGCGGCCCGCAAAAGCCTGATGGGTACGCGCATAGGTGGTATAAATCGCCTATGCCTTTCGGTCTATCCAACCCGTCCGTTATTCCTCTGTTTACCCCGGATGGAGAATTGAGCAAGATAGCCCGGCTTTCAGACTTGCCGTCCGCTGGCGCCGCCCCGTTGGTTTGACGGTCGGCGTTCGAGATGGTTTTATCGAGCCCTGGCCTGTGGACAAACAGAAACTCATCGGTACCGTCCAGACGGTCTATGAACTGCACAGTTTCCACACGGACCTGTGGCTGGTGGTGCGGGAGTCGCCCGACCTGCGTCAGCTGGAGCCGTCGGCTGCCATGCTGGTTCAACGCAATGAGGTGGATGGTATCCGCCTTGTCCGCCGTTCCGACTATAAGGACCATGAGTTCGTCACGACCGTGACCATGGTGAAACGCCTGCGCAATGGTGTCCAGGAGGTGGACCCGCTGGCCCGTGCCAATCCGGGCCGGGACGCCTCCTGGTGCGACAAGCCTGAAGACCTGATGGGCGATATCCAGCGCCAGATGTTCCGTACCTTCTTCGTAAAGTTCTTGGATGAGAAACGGCTGACCCCGCTGGAAATTCTGAATTACGAGGTGCATGCCCGCGTGCTGGATCAGGCGGGTACGACGGTGCAGGGTGCCTTGCAGCGTCTGGCCTCGGTACAGGTGCGGGGCACCAAGCAGACCGCCGTGTCGCGCATGAAGGAACTGATGAACATCGCCGACAATGGTCTGGCGACGCTGGTCAAGGAATCCAAGGGCCCTGGCGTGGGGAGTTTTACCGCAAAAGGGAAT
>JAEMSB010000737.1:0-243 GCA_016463045.1 Niveispirillum sp. | reverse complement strand
GCCGATCAAGATCGGCCCCGGCGGATTGCTGGAGGTTGTTTCCGCCTACAAGGGCCCGCCGGAAGGGCTGTCGCGGGCGCTTTACCGCGCCGTGGCGGCGTATCTGGCCGACGCCAAAAGCTGGGTAGAGAAGCTGGATCGGCTGTTCCAGATGTTCACGCCGGACCTGTCCTTGCGTGAAATGCGCGTCCTGGACAGCTTGGCCGCCGAAATCCTGGCCTCCCCCCTGGCGCTGATGGAACT
>JAEMSB010000227.1:4447-7289 GCA_016463045.1 Niveispirillum sp. | reverse complement strand
AGCCCTGGAAATTCTGCGGTGTGGACAGGGCATAGGGGTCGTACCAGGAACAGACATGCAGCATCGGTACGTCGGGAAAGACATCATAATAACCGCACGCATAGAGGCCCGGTCGCTGCCAGCCGCTGTTGAAACATTCGTCCGCCCATTGCCGGACGATATAATCCTCATATTCGGGGGCAGCACTGACAGGAGAATGGCCGGTGCGCCAGGGATTGACCGCCATCCAATGGCGGATGTCCTGTGCCGCCAGCGCCGCCTTCCGCTGCGGGTCCGCCGCCGTGCGGGGGGAAAGGGCCGCATGTTTGACGGCCCAGGTCAGTTGTTTCAGTTCATAGGCGCCGCCCTGGCGGATGCCGCTGTGATAGGCGCTGGCGAAACCGCCGCTATCCATGATCATGGCGCCAACGCCCGGCGCACCCAGGCTGGCCATCGCCGCCTGGGTATGGGCGCTGTAGGACAGGCCCAGCGTACCGATGCGGCCATCGCACCAGGGCTGAAGCCGCAGCCAGTCCAGCATGTCGATCCCGTCTTCAGCCTCGTTCACATATTTCGTGAACTCTCCTTCGGACGCGAAACGCCCCCGGCAATCCTGCAGGACATAGGCGTAGCCGGCAGCGGCGAAGTTAGCCGCGATGTCGGGTTTGGAACGGGGGACCGGCTCTGCCAGGCTGCGGTCGGCATGGTTGGTGCCGCGCTTGTTATAGGGGGTGCGTTCCAGGATGACGGGCCAGGCACCGGGTCCCGGCAGGTAGATGTCGGTCGCCAGCCGGATACCATCCCGCATCGCCACCATCACATCGCGCAGGACGATCATGGTCATGGCGACACCAGGGGCAGATTATAGGCGACGGCAGCACCCGGCCCGACCGGCAGTTCAAGGGCGACCCAACCCATCACCAGCAGGCACCCCGCCCCAAGAAAGGCCAGACCATAGGGCAGCATCAGGGCCAGGACGGAGCCGACACCCGCCCCCTTGTTCCACCGCTGACAAATGACCAGCACCAAAGGGAAGTTGGACATCAAGGGCGTCAAGATATTGGTGACGCTGTCCCCCATGCGATAGGCGGCGGTGGTCATTTCCGGCGAAATGCCCAACAGCATCAGCATGGGCACCACCACGGGCGCCATGGCGCTCCATTTCGCGGAAGCCGACCCGATGAACAGGTCGAAACCTGACGACATCAGCAGCAGGCTGACCAGCAGCAGGGGCCGGGGAATGTCCAGCGTCCGCAGCGCCTCTGCCCCCTTGATGGCGATCACGGGACCCAGGTTGGACCAATTGAACAGGGCCACAAAATGCGCGGCAAAGAAGACGATCACCAGATAAGGCGCCATGGTCTTCATGCCGTGGCCCATCATGGCGACGATGTCGCGATGGGATTTTACGGTCCCCACCGCCCGGCCATAGGCCCAACCGGAGGCCAGGAACAGCAGCATGAAACCGCCGATCAAAGCACGGTAGAAGGGGGTGGTCCGCTGCGGCCCCTCTGCCGCGCGGTCCAGCAGCGGGGTGAAGCCGGGCCAGAAGGTGAAGGCAGCGAACAGGCCGATCACGGCCAGCGCCGCCAGCCCCGCATGGGCCAGCCCGCGCCGCTGCGCCTTGGTCAGCCCCTCATGCGGCACGACCAGGGCGGCGGTTTCGGCATCGGGCCGCCAGGGACCCAGGCGCGGTTCAACGATCCGGTCGGTGATGAACCAGGCAACGGGTGCGAAGGTCAGGCAGATACCGATGCTGAACCACCAGTTGCCCAGCGGGTTCATGGTAAATTTCGGATCAATCAGGCGGGCCGCCGCCTCCGTGATGCCCAGCAGCAGGACATCCACCTGTCCCGGCACGACATTGCCGGCAAAACCGCCGGAAATGGCGGCGAACGCCGTGGCGATACCGGCCATGGGATGGCGCCCCGCCTCGGCATAGACCAGGGCGGCCAGGGGGATGAACACGACATAGGCGGCATCTGACGCGTGATGGGACAAGAGGCCGATAATGAATACCGACGGTGTCAGGGCCCAGCGCGGTATCTTGCCGATGGACCCGGACAGCAGGGCCGTGAACAGGCCAGACCGTTCGGCCACCGCCGCGCCCAGCATGACCACCAGCACCAGACCCAATGGCGGAAAGCCCGTCAGCGTCGTGGGCATGCCGACCAACAGCCGGCGCAGGTTCGCCTCCGTCAGCAGGCTTTCAACCTGCAAAAGCTTGCCACTGACCGGGTTGACGGCACTCCACCCGACGCTGGCGGCCAGCACCGATAAGGCGATAACCAGCAGGATGAAGCCCAGGAAGATGAACACCGGGTCGGGCAAGGCATTGCCCCAGCGTTCAACCCGGTCCAACCAACCGGGACGGTCATCGTTGCGCGTGGACTGCATGATGGAACCTTCAGACATCCGGCGGACGGGCACAGCGGCCCGACCGCCCGGTCAGCATGTCAGAACTTGGTCGACAGGGTGGCATAGAAGTACCGGCCACGGATGTCGTAGGTATACATGTCGAAATTGATGGGATTATTGGCGGCAGACAAGGGCGGCTGCCGGTCCAGCACATTGTCGACGCCCAACGCCACGCGCGTGTCGCTGTCGGGGATCGTGTAGCCCAATTGCAGATCCTGATAGGTGATGCTCTTGGTCCGACCGCCATTGATGGCATTGCCGGCGACATCGGTGGAGGAGCCGATATAGCGAGCCTTCCAGCCCAGATCGATGCTGTCCACCTTGTACCGGGCCGATGCCTGCCCCTTCCAGCGGGGGAAGGTGGACCGCGGCTGATCGCCCTTGCCGGCCCGGTCATCCACAGCGACGCTGCCATCGGGCTGCGGCACGAAGGTGCGGTATTTCT
>JAEMSB010000227.1:0-4437 GCA_016463045.1 Niveispirillum sp. | reverse complement strand
GTATTTCTCCAGGTAGGAGACATCGACCGCAACCTCGAAATCACCGACATCGGTGGTGAATTCATAACGGGCCGTGGCGTCGATGCCTTCCACCTCAATCCGGGAGAGGTTGACCACAGCCTGGGTCAGGCGGGTGACCTCACCACTGGCGGCCCGGGTCACCAGATCGCAGAAGACCCCGGTATTAGCGCAGGCGGTCAGGATTTGCGTGGCCGTCTGGGACGCGATGGCGTCCTTTACCTTGATCTCAAACCAGTCGGCGGTCAGGGTCAGGCCCGGCAGGCCGGACGGTGTCACGGCCAGACCGGCGCTGTAGGTGTCCGCCGTTTCGGGCTTCAGGTTCTGGTTGCCCGCCGTGATGCCGGCGATCAGGCCGCCATTGAACTGGTTCTGGTTATAGGCGGTGGGAACGCCGGTACAGCCCGTCTTGCCCGCCCCGCCGCCATTGCAGGGATCGACGCCCTGGAAATTCGTCTGACGCTGTCCCTGATACAGTTCCAGGATGGACGGCGCGCGGAAGCCTTGGGAATAGGTGGAGCGGACCAGCAGATCCTCCACCGGGCGATAAGAGACCCCGAACTTCGTCGTCGCCTTGCCGCCCACGGTCGAATAATCGGAATAACGCACGGCGGCATCGACATCCAGGCGATAGGCGCCCGGAAGGTCGGCCAGCAGCGGCACATTCACTTCGCCATACACTTCATGCAGATCATAGGAACCGCGCGTGGGGTCGCGCGACTGCGCCGTGGTCGGGGACTGGCGTGCACCCGACACCAGGGGCAGGACGGTCGACAGGCTGGCCGCAAAGGCGTCAGGCAGGTCGTAGGCCTTTTCCTTGCGGTATTCATACCCCGCTGCGAAGCCCAGCGGGCCGGCGGGCAGTTCCCACAGCTCGCGGGAGACATTCACTGCCAGATCATACTGGCTGGCGCCGTTTTCATCATGGGCGTTGTAGCGGATGTAGTCGGCCATCTGCGGCGTGATGGTGCCGAAAATATTCAGTGGCACACAGCCCGCCGCCGCCGCGCAGATGGCGGGCGAGGCCAGGGAGCGGTAGACGTTTTCCAGATTGATCTGGTTGACGGCATCGAACGATGCCTTGTTCTTGGAGTAGGATGCAAACGCATCCCAACGCCATTCACCGGCCAGATCGAAAGTTCCTTCCAGGCTACCGGCCAGACGATAGGTATCCACTTCCTGGATATTGTCGCGGTTGCCCACCTCTACCGGTACGCGCTGGATGCGGAAGGTGGAGCCGGAAAAGGCCAGGGCATTGGCGGTGGGAACACCATTGGCCGTGCCGAACGGGTTAAAGGCCTGATCGCGGGAGATGCTGAAACCGTTGGAACCGCGAATATCCAAGGGGAAGGGCGAGAAACGCTGGCTGGATTTGCGGTTATTATACAGCGCCTCCACCTTGCCCGTGACGGTGTCCGTCAGGTCATAGGTCAGGCGCCCGAACAGGCCCGCGCGTTCCGCCGGACCCGTGGCATAGATGCCCTGGGTCATGGTGTTGTAATCATCGGCCACCAGCGTGGCGACGCGGAAGCTGCCATCGGCCGCGGCCCCGGCACCGATGCTGCTGGTTCCGGGGATCAGGGTGATGGCGTTGGCGGCATTGTTGGCAAAGGCGGCGGGGGTGCCGAAATAGCTGTTATTGGCCAGACCCGGCAGCACGAACAGGCCACGCGGGCTGGTCGGCGGTGCCGTCAGCGGGGCCAGCGCGCGGCGCGTAATCTTGCGATCGCTGGTCAGGATCGGTTCGGATTTCGTGTAGCTGGCGGATAGCAGCACATGGCCCCGGTCAAAGCCGTGACCAGCATTCACATAGGCGCTGACATTCTCATTATCCCCGCGCTCGGTGATGCCGGCACGCATATTGGCCTCAATGCCTTCCACCTTGCGCTTGGTGTGGATATTCACCACACCGGCAATGGCATCCGCGCCATAAATGGCCGAGGCACCGTCCTTCAGCACCTCGATCCGGTCGATGATGCCCAGCGGGATGGTGTTCAGATCCACGAAGTCGCGGAAACCGCGACCACCGACGGCATTGACCCAGCGGTGGCCATCCACCAGCACCAGGGTTCGGTTGCCGCTGCCTTCCGCGCTGCCCAGATAACGCAGATTGATGGAACTGACGCCGAAGGATGTCCCCTGGGTGCCGTTGGAATTCAGCGAGACGCCGACGCTGGGCAGGCTTTGCAGCAGGTCACCGACAGAGGTGGGGGCAGCATAGACCATGTCTTCCGCCGTCATGGTGGTGATGGGCCCCACCGCCGTCGCATCGCGGCGGGCGATGCGTGAACCGGTGACCACGATCTCTTCCAGGATGTCGGCGTCGTCGGTGCTGCCCTGCGCCATTGCCTGGGGCGTCACGCTGGTCAGCAGCAGCGCCGCCAGGGTCAGTTTCGCAATCTTTGCACGTTCAAGGCTCATCACCGGTCCCCTTCTGTCCATGGGCGGCGCCATTCGCGCAGCACCGCCATTTCGTTGTTTCGAGGGGCAGGTTATCGGCCAAGTCAAAATGCATGCAATGTGATGGTCATTTTTTATCAAGCCATAAAAAATTGATATGACTACGCCTCTGTTGCCATCAGCGTGATGAAGGCATCCGGTAGCCATCCCTGACGCCCATCATCTGTACGGCACCAGATGAAGCCGCTTTCGCTGAACAATGGCAGCACCCTGTCACCGACAGCGACGGTCAACTCAATAGCATCGAAATCCCGTTGCAGTGTGCGCCGGTTCCCCGCCCCTTGCAGCCATGCTTCCGGCGTCCAGCCTTCCCGCCCGTCCGGAGCCCGGCACCAGACCCACCCGAACAGGTCGGTCTGCGCGCTCCTGTCCGGATCGATATCCACCGGCTCACCCGCCCGCGCATTGATCGGATCATCATAGGGTCTGGCATAGGCCCTGCTGACACATGCCAGCAGGCCGGGAGGGAAATGGTAAAGCATAACACGCGCCTCGGTTGGTGCCGGATGGCCCCGCGAAACGGCTCCATGGCACCGCCGACCGCGGACGGGGCACGGGCCGCCTGGAAACAAGATCAGCGATAATGAGCCGACAGTTCGGCGAACAGGCGTGTGTAATAGGCGTCGGTGTCCTTCACCCGCACCATGACCTCCACATTTCCGGCCCCGTCGGGCAGCAGAAGGCCGGCGCCGATCCCCGTCCCCTCCGTCACGATATGCGTCTGGGCGCGGACCGTTTCGAACAGGTCGGGATGGAACAGGCCGGCCACCGCCGTGGGATCATGCAGGAATGCCCCCTCGGTATGGAATTTCGGCTTATCCAGGTGATAAGGCGCGTGCAGCATGCGCGCCACCTCCTCCCCGAATTTTGGCAGGGCGCGGGCGGCGGCCAGCCGGGCAGGCGTGGAAATCAGCTGATGCGTGACATCCGCCGGGGCCAGCAGCACCGGCACCCCGCCATTCAGCACCGATTGCGCCGCCGCCGCATCCATCCAGAAATTGAATTCCGCAAAGGGGGTGACATTGCCCCGGCGGACGAAATTAGGTGGCAACGGCCCGAATGATCCGCCCATGGCGACGATCCGCCCGATCCGGGCATAGGCATCGGGTGCCGCCGCGCGCAGCAGCGCCAGATTGGTCAGCGGCCCGGTCGCCAGGACCGTCACGGTCCGTACCGGCATGGACCGCAGGGTCTGCGCCATCCATCCCACCGCATCATACGACGCGGCTTGTCGTGCGGACGGGGCCAGCACCAGATCGCCCAGGCCGGATTCGGCAAAGGCCCCGTCGCCGGGCGGCGGTTCATCCTTGCCCATGGGTGCCTTGGCACCGGCATGCACGGGGATATCGGGGGCGCCGACATGGTCCAGAAAGGCCAGGGCATTGGCCGTTGTGCGATCCAGCGTGACATTGCCGTTCACCGCACTGATACCCAACACCCGCGCCCGCTGCGGCAGGGCTAGAACCCACATCCAGGCCAGAAGATCATCGGTGCCGGGATCACCGTCCAGGATCAGGGAGAAGGGTTTGTTCATGGTAGCGGTCCCGCGCAAAGAAGTATCAGGCGCGGCATTAAAGCGGCTTCGATGGGCGGATGGAAGGGCTTCACGCCACCAACCGGTTATGGCCCCCAGCCCGTGCGGCAGCCAGCCGTTCATCGGCCAGCCGCGCCATGTCAGCGGGACCTGCCATGTCCGGCTTGAAACGGGCCAATCCCGCCGACAGGGTCACTATGCCATGCGGGCTTTTCTGATGCGGAAGGGCCAGGGCCGCCACATCGTCCAGCAACGCCCGTACCCGCGCCTCCAGCGCCACCGGATCGGTTTCGGTCAGAATGATGGCCGCCCGTGCACCGCCGTGGCGATAGACCCGGTCCCCCTGACCCACCTGCCGGGCCAGCACCCGGAAAAGGGTGCGCAGGATCTGGTCGCCCGCTGCCTCGCCATAGGCGCTGTTATAG
>JAEMSB010000226.1:6118-7303 GCA_016463045.1 Niveispirillum sp. | reverse complement strand
GTGGCGACACGCGGGGCGGAGCCTTGGTGTTGGCCAAGGATGGCGGGCAGGGGGCGGGGGGTGAGCTGGCTTTCGACCCAGCCGCGCGGATCGGATTTGACCCTGTCCAAGTCACCCGGTCCGGCACCAAAGCCGAAGCGTGACAATGCATGCGCGGCCAGGGTTCCTGGCGCGGTGGTCATCACCATGGTCAATCCTCCTGACAGGAGTGGGTGATCAGTTCCCCGGTGGGGGCGGCGGCGGATGGGGCGGCCCGTCCTTGTCCGGCTTGCCCTTGCCCCCGCGATGCGGCGGTGGGGGCAGGGTGCCGGCAGCCTGGGCCGCTTCCATCCGTTCAACAATCGTACGGTGCAGACGTTCCTGCGCCCGGCCTGTGACCTGGCGAAGGTCGGCCAGGGCCGCCTCGGCGGCGGCGGCATCGAAGGGGCGCTGGCGCAGCGTTTCGGTCACGGCGCGGCGGGCGGCGCGAAACGCCTCCATCTGCGCCTTCACGTCCTCATCCTTCGGGCGCATGGCCTGATCAATCTCTGGGCGCAGCGGTTCCGGCACCAGCCCCATCAGCCGTTCCACGCTGCTGGGCGGGCCACCACCGCCCCCGCCGCGCAGCCAATGTCCGGCAAAGATGCCCAGCACGGCCAGATTGCCGGCGGCCGACAGGACCAGCAGGACGGACAGGATCAGGGTCGAGCGTTTCATTCCGCATTCTCCGCGTCGGCGGCATCAAGATAGGGCGTATCCCCGAGCATGGAGACCAGATCCTCCCCCCCCACCTGTTCGCCGGCGGAGGCCGTGGGCAGGGTCACCAGCTGACCGTACCCCAGCACGAAGCCGATCACGCCCGCCGCCGTCACCGTCGCCATACCGGCGGTCCAACGCCGCCAGCCGGCCAGAAGCAGGTGTGCCAGCGATGGAGCCGCGACGGTGCGCGGATGATCCAGCGGGATATCCAGGATGGTCCGGCGCAGATCGGGGCTGGCGCTTGTGGCCGGCAGAGCGGCCAGCGCCGCCTCCAGAACCTGTTCTGCGGCCAGCAGGTCGCGCAGGTCCGCATCCACCGCCAGCGCCCTGTCGGCGGCAAGGCGCAGGGGGGCCGGCCAGCGTGACGGATCGGTCCCGTACCGGTCCAGAAGATCAAGGAATTCGCGTTTCGTCATGGCAGCCACCTTTGGCCGGTCCGTTCACAAG
>JAEMSB010000226.1:0-6108 GCA_016463045.1 Niveispirillum sp. | reverse complement strand
GATATTCATCATGTGCCCCATCCTGCCAGCTTTTCCCGCAACGCGCGGCGCGCGCGGACCAGCAGGCTTTCCAGGGCCTTGACGCTGACATCCAGCGCCTTGGCGGCTTCCGCATTCGACAGGCCGCCATCATAGGTCAGTGTCACCGCAGCCCGCAGCCGGTCGGGCAGATCGGCGACGGCGGCGGCCACAGCCTGCCTTGTGCGCTGGTCCGACAAGGACCGTTCCTGGTCCATGCCGGGATCGACGGGATCGCCCGCCACCTCCAGCGGTGCCATGGGCGTCCGGCGCGTCCGGTCCAGGCACAGGTTGGTGGTGATCCGATAGAACCAGGTGCCGAACCGCGCCGCCGCCGGATCGAACCGGTCGGCATGGCGCCAAAGCCGCAGGAACGCCTCCTGCGCCACATCTTCGGCATCGGCCTGATTGTTCAGGATACGGCGGGCGATGGTGACGGTGCGGTCCAGATGGCGGTCGACCAGCAGACCATAGGCCCGCCGGTCGCCCGCCGCGACCTTCGTCACCAACGCCTCGTCCGTTTCACCCGCATCGTCCAAAATAACGTCCTGCCTGCCGCGCGCCCATGCGCCGGTCCCATCGGGGGGCGGCGCATCCGTCCCCACCACTCTACGTCCCGACAGGCTGGCCGTCATCGTCATCGCGGGACTTGCCGTTACTTGCCGTCGCGTTTGTGGCCGCGATGCTCACCATCACGGGCCGGCTTGAAGGCCGCGAATTCGGCAGCGGTTACGATGCCGTCCTTATCGGTGTCCATCTTGTCGAACATCGCCAGTTCATGTTCCTGGCGGGCCTTTTCCCGGGCGGCCTCAATGGCGGCGGGGAAGTCGGCGCGCTTCACCTTGCCGTCGCCATCCTTGTCCAGGGCCTTGAAATGGTCGGCCTTGATGGCGGCGCGTTCGGTATCGTCCAGCTTGCCATCCTTGTTGGTGTCATACTTGGCCAGCATCTCCGCCCGGCCCGGTCCACGGGGGCCGTCGGCGGGGCCCATCGGCTGGGCAAAAGCGGTCAGCGGGGTGGCCAGCAGGGCCGAAACAGCCAGGGCGGCAAGGGTGCGGTGGGTCATGGTCATATCCTGAAACTCCGTTTGGGAATGGGGCCGCCGCGATTTTCTGCGGCGGGGAACAGGGGCGTTTCAGGCGCCATGTCGCCCTTGTTCAATCCTGATACGGACGGTGGCGGCGAACCCTGCATTCTGACTTTTAGGAAAAAGATGTATTGCTAACGGATTAGTGATAATAACCGTATGTTAATGCTGTCGGTGAGGCGGGTCAGGACAAGGATCTGCTCACCTTCAATCGGGGCAACCAAGGCGATGGCGCCGGCACAGGAGAGCAAGTTGAGGGGGGTCGTCTACGGGCGCAGCCTTGATTTCAGGCCGCAGCCGCCCGACCCGGATGTGCTGGGTTCGCCGCTTAAACTGACGGATGTCGAGATTGTCAGGTTGCCGCAGAAGGGCTGGCGCGATCATCTGCGCCTGTTTTTGCAATCATCCGGCCTTACCTCTGTTCCCACCGTCGTCCGCCTGCGCTGGCAGGCGCATGAGGTGATCGACTGGCTGCAATCCTCGCTTCTGTCCAAGGGCCGGGGCAAGCGGGCCTCCGTCTCCCATCCGTTGCAGATGATGTCCGCCATCGAGTTCCTGATGGCGATGCCTGGCGAGTTGGAGGCGGAGCGGCGGATCATGCATACGCTGATCGGTCGCGCCCTGCTGGAATATCGCAAGCGGGTCAGCGCCAACCGCGAACGGCCCATGAGCTTCACCAAGGAAGCGACCACGCATTTCTTCGCGGGCTTCAAGGAACAGCAGATGCTGGCCAAGACCAGCACGCCGGGGGAGCAGTTCGCGACCGTCCAGCGCATTTACAACAGCTACTATTTTTTCCGCGCCTACTACATCTTCGCGATCATGGCGCGCGAGCCGGGGGATAGTGGCAGCAAGCTGTTTTCCAAATTCATGCGCGCCTGTTTCTTCATGTCCACCATCCAGGATGACGGGACCGTCGCGCCGAAACCCTCCTATCGACAATTGCCGCCCAAGGAACATGTCGTGTTCCTGGCCAAGCGTGATGTGGCCCTGCAATCGCGCCTGCGCGAGGATGAGGCGCTGCGCAGCGAGTTGCAAAACATGTTGCGTTTCTTCAGGCCCCTGCGCGGCTGAAGCGGCTCTCTTGTCCTCCTGACAAAGGCTTGCTTTGCGGCCCCCGACATCGCTGTCACCATGCCGCCTGACCAACAGGGGGGAGGAAAAACAGCATGCGTGTCGCCGTCATTTCCGATGTTCATGGCAATCTGGGTGCCCTGACCGCCGTTCTGGCCGATATCGACCGGCGGGGCGTGGATCAGGTGGTGGATCTGGGCGACAAGCTGTCGGGCCCCCTGTACCCCGCCGAAACCGCCGATCTGATGAGGGGCCGCGACATCCTGCATATCGCCGGCAACCATGAGCGCCAGCTGCTGGAACTGCCTGTTGCGAAGATGGGCATGTCGGACCGGCTGGCGCATGAGGCGCTGACGCCGGCGCACCTTGACTGGCTGTCCACCTTGCCGGCACAGGGGGAGATGGCGGGGGGAGAGGTCTGGCTTTGTCATGGCACGCCCCATTCCGACCTGATCTATTTCCTGGAGGAACTGGGCGACTGGGGCAGCCGCCCCGCCGCTGCCGCCCTGGTTGCAGAGCGGGCCGGGGATATCCAGGCGCCGGTCATCCTATGCGGCCATTCCCATATGCAGCGGGTGGTGCGCCTGCCCGACGGGCGGATGGTGGTCAATCCCGGTTCGGTGGGCTTGCAGGCCTATCGCGATGACTTCCGGTTCCCCCACCGCAACGAAATGGGCAGCCCGCATGCCCGCTACTGCT
Source organism: Niveispirillum sp. (assembly GCA_016463045.1). Taxonomy (GTDB): domain Bacteria; phylum Pseudomonadota; class Alphaproteobacteria; order Azospirillales; family Azospirillaceae; genus Niveispirillum. The sequence continues at coordinate 3,230 of JAEMSB010000226.1, read as the reverse complement.
TGCTGGACCGGGCGCGCGGTACCTGGGCGGTGACCATGGTGGAGGTCGCCTATGACTGGGATGCCGCCGCCGATCTGGCGGCTTCCCGTGGTGCCGACGGCTGGGCCTTGTCTCTGCGCACGGGCCGGGCGGGGTGATGTCTTCCGGCGCGGCGGGGGATCGGATAGGCTGTCCACCCATTCGACAGCAAGGATACGCCGCCGCATGAACCCGCACGTGCCAGAGAGCGACGGCAGTTATCTCTATTACGACAGCGACTATCCCTGGCCGGAGGATCTGGCGACCGACCCGTCGCTGCAAGCCTCTGCCCTGCGGCAGGGCATTTTGCATGACGTGCCGCATTATGTTGGTCTGGCCAACGAACTGGCCGCTCTGCTGGGCCGGGCGCCGAAGCTGTTGGAACTGGCCTGCGGTACCGGGCGGCTGTCGATACCGCTGGCGCGGGAAGGTTTTGCGGTCACAGGGCTGGACGCATCCCCCACCATGCTGGCGGGACTTGCCCGCCGGCTGGAACGCGAAGGACCGGATGTCGCGGCGCGGGTGACGGCGGCGCAGGGTGACCTGCTGCAACTGGATGTGCCGGTGAAGGACCATGACTTGGTGATCATGGGCTTCAATATCCTGATGTTGCTGGCCGATTTCGAGGCGCAGATCATCGCCCTGGAAAGGGTGCGCGATCACTTGGCACCGGGCGGCATTCTGGCGCTGGATGTGGTAAACCCGCTTGTCATGCCGCTGGGCGCCACCCAGGCGCCAGAAGTCAGCTACAGCCGTGTCAACCGGCGCACGGGCAATCTCTATACGAAATTCGCCCTGGTCGGCACCCTGGATGACCGGCAGGTGCAGCGCAATTACGGCTGGTATGATGAGGTGGTGCCCGGCGGTGCCGTCCGCCGCACCCATTACCATTTCGACTGGCGTCCCCTGTTCCGGTTCGAACTGGAACTGATGCTGCGTCTGACCGGGTTCAACCCGATCCGCGTGGATGGAGATTTCCAGGGGACGCCGTTCGATGCAGGATCGGCCAAGATCGTGGTAGTTGCGCGAAGGTTGTGAGTTACGCCGAGAGGCGTTTTTCGATGGCCTGATCGATATGGGTCTTCATGTCCGGGTCGCTGCTGTAAAGGCGGTTGAATTCCCGCTTGTCCAGCAGCAGCAGCTGGCAATAGGCGATGGCGGTGACATCGGCGTTGCGCGGCTGGTCCAGGACCAGGGCGATCTCCCCGAAGAAATCGCCGCTGCCCAGGCGGATGGGCGCGTCCAGCCCCGGCACATGCACCGCCACGGCCCCGGATGAAACGAAATAGACCGTGTCGCCGCGTTCGCCCTTGCGGACAATGGTTTCCCCCGGAAAATAGAGGCGCGGGCGCAGCAGCCGTTCGATGCGCAGCAGCCGGTCCGGCGGCAGGCCGGTGAACAGCGGCACACGGCTGATCAGCTCATGCGTGGCCAGCCCCAGGTCAAGCTTGGGCGGGCTGCTGACCTCCTGCCAGCGTTCCCGCAGGTCACGCTCCAGATCATTCAGGATTTCCCGGCTGATCAGCGCTTCCTCGAACAGTGACTGGGTCGACCGCTCCTCCATGCGCAGGCCGGCGCGGATCAGGTACTGCGACTGCACCGCATCCAGATAAGCCGGGTATTGCAAACGGATGCTGTCCAGCGCTTCTTCCACCACCTTCAACCGGGTGGTCAGGCGGGTGCGCACGGCCTCTGCCGCCTGTTTGCCCAGCATCGGGACAAGGCGGTCGCCCGTGAATTGGTTCAGTTCGCGCAGGCAGAAGCGCAGCGCCGTCAGCATGGCATAGCGTTCGGCCAGCCGCGCCGATACCGGCCGTTCCCAGCCGAAGCGGCGATGCAGCCACAGGGCGGTGCGCAGGGCGCGGCCTGGCTTCAGCTGCTTGGCCGCCGCCTTTTCATAGGCGGGGGCGCCACCGGTCTTCAGCGCATCCTGCAACCGCCCCGCGACGGCGGTCAGCGTCTGCACCGACAGGCGGGAGATGACGCCGTCACGGAAATAGGCGAGATAGCGCTGTTCCTCATATCGGGCCAGCGTGGACAGGCCGATAAAGACCCGGTCATCCAGCGACAGCGGGCCATAGCGGCTTTCCAGGTCCAACTGTTCCTGCGCCAGTTCGGCACCCCGTTCCAGCAAGGGATCGACGGCATGGGCGATGTCCAACCCGAAGCGTTCGGCCACATGTTCCAGGTCGCGGCGTACATTGGACAGGGACAGGCCCACGGCCCGGTTGCGCAGCGCCAGCTCCACAGGCGTCAGCCGGTCCAGGCGCAGCACCCGGATCAGGGGGCGCAGGGTGGTGCCCTGCACGAATAGGGTGAACAGCACGAAACCCGTTACCACCACCGCCACATGTTCCTGGATATAATCGGGCAGCGACTGATGCTCCGTCACCGCCAGCGCCAGGGCCAGCGACACCGCACCGCGCAACCCGCCCCAGGTCATGACCAGACGGAAACGGTTGCTGATATGGTCGGACGCGCCAACCCAGGACAGGACCGGCAGGATGCCGAAGATCACCAGGGCGCGTGCCACCAGGGCGGCCACGATCAGGGCGGCCAGCAGGGCGATATGGCTCCATTTCGCCTCCATCATGGTGGGCGGCACCAGCATGGAGGCGAACAGGAAGATCAGGGAATTGGCCCAGAAGCCCAGCTGGCTCCATACCTGTTCCAGGCCGGACCAGCTTTCGGGGCTGATACGGGTGCGCCCAGCAGACGCCATAACCAGGCCAGCCACAACCACGGCTACGACGCCCGATACATGCAGATAATGTTCGCCCAGGATAAAGGAGAGATAGGCCAGCGCCACCGTCAGCGTGATCTCCGACAGGGTCTGGTTGCGCAGCGGCGTGACCACCAGCGCCGTCAGCCAGCCCAGCAGCCAGCCGACGGCCACCCCGCCCACGAACTTGAATACAAAGTCGGATGCGGCGGCGACCAGATCCGGCTCCCCACCCTGGGTCAGGATGCCCAGCAGCAGGGTGAACAAAACGATGGCGGCGGCATCATTGAACAGGCTTTCACCCTCGACCAGGATGGTCAGGCGGCGCGGCGCCCCCAGATCGCGGAATATGCTGACCACGGCGGCGGGATCGGTGGTGGCGATAATGCTGGCTAGCAGCAGGCAGACGATCAACGCCTTTTGCGTCGGCATGCCGTGCCAGACGCCCCAGACCCACCACATGGCAAGCCCGGCCACCAATGTACAGACC
>JAEMSB010000736.1 GCA_016463045.1 Niveispirillum sp. | reverse complement strand
CGGCCATCCCATTCTCCCCCCCTTTGGCTGTCGTCCTGTTGCTGCCCCCGGATGCCTCCCCCGCATCCGGGGGCTTATCTTTTCACCCCCGTGCGGCGGCAATCTCACGCCGGGTGGCGTGGTCCGCTGACAGGCGGGTGCAGGGCAGGGGGAACAGGCGGGCCGTGCCCAGCATCCAGGCCTGGAACGGCCGGTGCAGCAGGCCGGAAATGGCGGGGTCCAGAACGTTCAGGCCACCGGCATAGGCGCCAAATGCCGGCAGGATCATGCGCCGGCCGTCGCCCGCGAAGCAGCGCGCACTGATCCGCTTGCCCCGCACCACCGCCGCCGCCTTGGGATGGTAATGGCCGGAGATTTCGCCCGCCGCCGCCATCCGGTCCTTCACCGCCTCGTGCCGCAGGACCAGCGGCCCCTCGCGCAATTCTTCCGCCACCACCATGCCGCCCCATCCAGGCGGCGGGGCGGGGTCATGGTTGCCGGCGATCCAGACCCAATCATGGGCCGCGGTCAGGGCGGCGATACGCCTTCCATCGGCGTCTGAAACGCGGGCGGCGGCATCGCGGTCGTGGAAACTGTCACCCAGACAGACGACCCGGTTGGGGCGCCAGTGGCGGCACAGTTCTTCCAACCGCGACAGGGTGGCCGCGGTATCATAGGGGGGCAGGAACTGTCCCATCCGGGCAAAGGCCGACCCTTTCTCCAGATGCAGGTCGGCAACCAGCAGCCAGCCGCGCGTGGGCCAGAACAGGGCCCCGGCAGGATCGGCCTTCACTGTGGCACCGTTCAACAGGATGTCCATGACGCGCCCGGTCAGTCCAGAGTGACCGACCCGTCCTCGGCCAGGGGCCAGAACGGGTTGAAGGCGATTTCCCAGTAATGGCCGTCCGGATCGGCATAGATGCCGGAATAGCCGCCCCAGAACTGATCCGCCGGGGCCCGCACCAGCCGCCCGCCCTGGGTCAGGGCGAAGGAGACCAGCCGGTCCACGTCTGCCTTGCCGCGCACATTATGCGCCAGCATCGTGGGGCCATGCGTCACCTTGCCGGCATCGCCCGCAATCTCCTTCTCAAAGCTGTCTGCGACCAGCAGGCCCAGACCCATGCCGCCCATCTGGAAAAACGCGAAGGAAGGCTGGCTGCCGCTCGCGGCTTTCCAGCCCAGCCCTTCATAAAAGGCCCTTGACCGCGCCACGTCGGCGACGCGCAGGGTGATCAGGGTGATGCGCTGTTCCATGCCGGCTTCTCCGCCCTCTGTCTGTTGCCATTCACACATAGCGGCCGGCAAACCGCAAGGCCAGGCTGACCATCGTTCGCCACCCCACGCAATCTGTTGGGCATGACGACCCGGTGCCACACTAGCCATTGAATTGAACAGGGCATTTTCAGTTGAGCGACCAATGGTTTGGCTGCGATTTCGGTCCTGTTTAATGCCTCTTTCAAGGATTTGAAACTTTCACTACAATAAATCGGTTGGATACTTTCCGAGGCACCTTGTGCTCAACGGCATCATCGAACTGGTCCGGTTTGCAGTGATCACCTTCGTGGCCTCCGTCGCTGCGAACGTGATGGTGTCGATGGTTGCCTATGTCTGGGGCCGGATCATCCGTGCGCAGGGCAATGAGACGATGATGCGCAGCCGGCTGGCGCGCTATGCCCGCATCGCAACCGGCCTGTCCAACCGGGTGGAGGCGCGCAAGAACACCGCTGCCGGTGCCGCGACCCATCTGTTCACGGCACAGCGTGAGGAAAAGGCCCTGAAAAGCCGTATCCGCGAACTGGAAAAAAGCCCCCATCGCTTCGTGCGCATGATCGGTGCGGAGCAATTCCCCAACAAACCCTATGAATTCCTGGTCTTCAACAGCTCGGTTTCGCATCAGGTGAAGCGGGGGGAGAAGCATCCCTTCTACGACAATTCCTGGGCGCAGCCCTGTCCCGTGCATGTCTGGGCGCGCGGACCGGAGGAGGCGAAGGCGGAGTTCGAACGGGTCTATCCCAAGG
>JAEMSB010000225.1:5872-7316 GCA_016463045.1 Niveispirillum sp. | reverse complement strand
GGTGACACCCGGTTTGAAAGCAGCCGGTTACGGGCGGCGGCCAGCAGGGCCACGGCATCGGCGGTAAAGGGCCCCCCACAGGTCCAGAGCTTGCCCGGAACCGTCGGTCGGGCCGTGGCAGGGACGGCTCGGGTCAGGGCGGGATGGGTCAGCATCTGCCCATTCAGGGAGGGATAGCCCTTTTCATCACTATTGGCGATCAGAAGGTCGGGCGGATCGGCGGCCACCGTTTCGACCGGCAGATAGCCATAGCCGTTCAAGCCTTTGTCGGCGGCGTAGTTTGTCAGGCCGGCGGCGCGCATGACCGCATCAGACAGCGTGCCCGCCCCCGCCGTGAAAGCGCCAGGCGCCAGCGACAGCACGCGAAGACGGCGCGCATCCGCCGCCGAAGGCGCCGCGGTCGCCAGGGTGGCATCCATGCGGGCGATCAGTTCCTCTCCTTTCGCGGCCACGTCCAGGGCGGCGGCGATGGTACGGATCTGCGCCCGGATACCATCGAAATCATTGACCAGCCCCACCTCCATCACCGCCACGCCACGGGCGCGCAGCAGAGCGACGGTGGGGCGTGTCGTGTAGGTGCCGACCAGAACCAGATCGGGTTTCAGGGGCAGAACCTCCTCTGCCAGACCCTGGAGAAGGGGGATGGACCCGACCTGTTCCGACAGGGCCGACAGGCCGGGATCAGCGGCCAGGAAGGACAGGGCGGCGATGCGGTCGCGCGGCAACAGCGCCAGGGCCAGTTGATCAGTGCAGAGGTTCAGCGATACCACCCGCACCGGCCCCGCTTTCGCCGCATTCGGCGACAGGGCCGCCATCATGGCGACACAGAGCAGACCGAAGAGGATAAGGCCGGTGGACCCCCGCCTTTCGCGGGGATTGGCGGCGGGCTTGGTTGGCACGATGCTATCCTTGGACCCGGACCGCCGATGAACCGGCGGGCGCGACTTTATAGTTCATAGTGCGGTTGCGACGGAACGGGCAAGGCGGGGGGAGGCGTCGATGATGGAACGGCGGCCACGCATCGGGATCACCGGCAGTGCCGGCACAGGCAAAACCAGCCTGGCCGAGGCTGTATCCGACCTTCTGCATCTGCCCGTGCGGCGGGAGGCGATGCGCGACCGGCTGATGGCCGGGTTTGATCCCCATGCCTTGTCACGTGACGGCCATCGCCGCATGATCGCGGGTGACGCCGATGATCTGGCCCTGGATCTGGCACGGGCACAGGACGGTCTGGTCACCGACCGCACGCCGCTAGACATGGCGTCCTTCTGGCTGGTCAATGGCTTTGCCGTGGATGATCCGGCGGCAACGGAGGCGCTGCTGGCCCGCGCCGTCTGCGCCATGGCCGATTATGATCTGGTGCTGCTGCTGCCCTGGGGCGGGCGGCCCGTTGCGGCGGACGGCGTGCGGTCTACCAACCCATGGATGCAGCTGCATTTCCAGA
>JAEMSB010000225.1:0-5862 GCA_016463045.1 Niveispirillum sp. | reverse complement strand
GTGGTGGAGGGGCTGTGCCGGCTTTACGTGGCGCCCGAACGGCTGCTGCATGCCAGCCCGATGGCCGGGACGGAGATGCTGGCCCTGCTGATCCGCGACCGCGTCTGTCGTTAAGCCTCGTCAAAGATCTCCAGCGCCTTGCGGAAGACGCGGGAATAGTCGGCGGTAGTGCCAAACGGGGTCTGTTCCTCCGCCAAGCCGGGCGGGTTCGCCGGTGCGTCGGACGCGGTGCGGAAATAGGACAGGATAAAAATGCGCAGCGCCGCCGTCAGGGCGCTGTCGCCCCGGCGCCCGTCGATCATCGTGACAATGTCGTTCAGCGACTGCCCCTCGCGCCGGCTGATATCGGCCAGACTGTCCCACAGCAGCGGTTCCATTCGGATACTCGTGCGTTTCCCCGCTACAACGACATTGCGGCACACCGCCCGCATGGATTCGGGCGCTGTATCTTCAGGATTGATGGGGGGACGACGCTTGGCGGCCATGGGAACCGTCTGTCCTATTGTTCAATTAGGTCATCAGTTGCATGGAACATATTGAACCCACTTGTAGGACACAATGGGTTGTAGAAGGTATTATGACAACGCAGTCCTGCACCCACGGTCTTTTCTGCGCCCACGCTGTTTGTAACAGGCGGCACCAAATTTGTTGCAGGTGGGAAACGGCGGAAGACAGGGACGGCACAGACGCTATGATGGGCGCATCAGATCGCTGCCCTTCCGTGTTCTTGAGGTCCGCCCATGCCCGCCTACCAGCCCCTTTCCTCCCGCCCCCGTCTGAAGCCTGGTGTGCCGTTGGGCGGTGTTGCCGCCATCGTGGTGCTGGCAGGTACGGTGGGCTGGGCGCTGGTGGCGGGAGATCCGGTGGGGTCGGGCGACCAGTTGGCCAAGCTGGGCCACAAGATCGAGATGTCGCTGGGCGATGGCGGCGTCCGCGTACATGTGGATGATCGCGTCACAGAGCGGGCGCAGGACCGGGTGGCCGAACGGATGGCCGAAAAGGCCCGCCGGATGGAGATGGGCGACGGGCGGGCCGTCGATATGGGCGCCATCACCCGGTCGGTTTCCGAACAGATTGATGCTGCCGCCAAGGCCGCGACCGCCAAGGCCGACCGCAACAAGGGCCGCCGCGACGGAGATATCCGCTATCTGGACCGCACCACCGCCGATGACGGCACCAACCGCATCACGGCCATGGCCGAGGCGCCGTCCGGCGTGCGGCTGGCCGGCGTGATGGGATCGGTACGGATCAAGGTGGTGGATGACGCCGCCGATGGCGTGCTTTTCACGCTGGAGAACAGCCGCAAGCGCTACAACCTGTCCATCGATGACGGGGTGCTGTGGATCACCGGTCCGGGACCGCAGAGCCAGCCTGACGTCACCCTGGAACTGTCGGTCCCGCGCGGCACGCCCCTGCTGGTCAATAACTTCACAGGCGACCTGACGGTCGATGGCGATTTGGGGGCCCCTGCCCGGCTGGAACTGGCCAATGGCGAGATGAAGCTGGGCGCGCTGGAGTCGGCGCGGGTGCGCATCACGCAGTCGGGAACCGTGTCGGTGGGCGATGTGAAGGGGCTGGTCGGTGTGCAACTGTCCGGCGACGGCGAAGTGCGCATGGGCAATGTCGGCACCGCCGCCCTGGAAGTGAACGGCAATGGCGCCGTGAAGCTGGGCACCGTATCAGAGGGGCTGTCCGTCTCCATGCCCGGCCCCGGCGATATCAAGGTCGGCATGCTGGCCGGCAGCCTGGGGGCCGCCATACCCGGCCCCGGTACCCTGACCATCGGCGGTGGACAGGTGGACAGCATGGCCATCGGCGTCACCGGTCCCGGCACCGTTGATTTCAACGGCAAGGCCAAGGACCCGCGCGTCCTGATGACCGGCCCCGGTCGCGTCAGCTTGGCCGGGCATAGCGGTACGCCCAAGATCTATCATGTCGGCCCCGGCAAGGTGGAACTGTCGCGTTAACGGACACCCGCGGTCAGGGCCGCGTCACCCGCCGCAGGGTCAGGTTCAGGCGCCCGCCCTGCGGTAACAGACGGGACGACCCGACGCGCAGCCGGTCCACGCCGTGGTAATAGAGGCGCGACGGGCCGGCGAAGATCATCACCGTCCCGCTTTCCACCGGAAATGACCGGGTCGGGTCGCTGCGCGCCGGGCCACCCAGACGGAAAATCCCGGTATCGCCCAGGGAGATGTTCAGGATCGGGGCGTCCATCGCCTCCTCATCCTCGTCCCGGTGCAGCGACAGCTTCGCGCCTTCCCCCTGATAATGGTTGATCAGGCAGCATTCCGGGTCGTGGCCATAAGATGTCAGATCGTGCCACAGGGCCAGCAGCGCATCGGGGATGGCGGGCCAGGGCCGGCCCGTGACCGGATGGACAGGGGAATAGCGGTAGCTCTGCCGGTCCGCGATCCAGCCCTGGCTGCCGGCATTGGTCATGTCGATAGAGAAGGGCCGGCCCGTGCGCGGCATGACATAGCGGGTGAAGGGCGCCTGCTGCGCGATGGCATCGACCAGGGACAGGATGGACTTCTGCCCATCACGATCCAGATATCCGGGCAGTATCCGGAAACCTTCCGCCATGGTCGCCATGCCCCCTATCCCCCTTGCCCTGCGTGTCGCGCGGGTCGCGCGGCTTCAAAAATGCTTACGGACATGACAGTGTCACGCGCCAATCATAGACTCAGCGGCCCAACGCGCCTAGATTCCCCCTTATGAGAGACGAAACCTTCGATAGCGAGCATAGTGCCGACTGGAACCCCGTCGCCCTGCGCGGTGGTCTGGTCAGCTTGCGGGTTCCGTCAAGCTGGCAGCGTCTGTCGCGTGACGATGGCGGGCTGGCGTTTCAGTCACCAGGCCTTCACCCTGTCGATCTCCTGATCTCCATCGTCACCTACCGCAACCCCTATGGTGTGCGGGCGGAAGAGGCGATCCAGTATCTGGACCGGGAAAATGTGCTGCCGCGCGGCATCCTGCCCTCGATGGAGACGGGCGACGGCCCTGACGATGCCGATGAACGGCATTGGATCGCCTATGCCGTGGCCCAGCCGCCCGACCGGCAGATTTTTGTCTGGAAGGTGGCGGATTTCCAACCGCCCGACCATGTCCGCGTCGTCACCCTGCAACTGCTGGTGCCTGGCGACAGCGCCGCCGACCCCGAACTGTCCGACCTGATTGACCGGCTGGGGGAAGAGGCGGCACGCATCAAGTTCCATCCCGGCCCCGTCCAGGGCCCGGTACAGCGTGTGACCATGCGCAATGTCTGGCATGGGGACAGTGTGCGCTTCCGCCTGCCCTGGGACTGGCAGACCCTGCAGGAGGGTGACCTGACCCTGTTCCACCGAGAGATGGACGGGGCCGGCACCCTGCGCGTCGCCATGCATCAGTTCGACCATACGGGCGATGACGGGGAAATCCTGGCTCGCGCCGTCCTGCGCCAGACCGCCGAACAGTTCGCCGATGGTCCCGACGGGCGCGTGGGCGACGGGTCTGTGGAATGGCTGCCCGACGGCGAGGTGATGGCCAGGTTCGTCACCGACGGGGAGGAGGATGGCGAGCAGCTGCGCTTCTTCCTGTGGATGCGCGGGGCCGCGCTGGAGGGCAAGACCACTGTCGCCCTGTTTAGCTTCGCCTTCCCGCAATCCTCCCGCGGGGGTGACCTGGAACGCACGACCCTGGCCATGCTGGAGCAGGAAATCCGCCGTGCCGTGGTCGGCATCACCGACAGCACGGAAATCCATGACGAGGAAGATGAACTGTCGGACGGGTTCAGCCTGGCCGACCTGCTGGATGATGACGATCTTCTCGACAGCCTCGATGATGACGACGACCTCGATATCGACGAGGATGATGAGGACGAGGATGGCGGGGACGAGGGCGGACCCGTCGGTCGGGCATAGAAAATCCGCGCAGCTGTGATCTTCGTCATAGCCCCTTGTCAAACCGGGTGATCCTACCCCACATGTCGGCTGTCGTTCCCCCCAACCGACTGCACAGCCCCCCACAATGCCCGACAGCCTGTCCCGCCATAATGCCGTTCCGGATGAACCCTGCCGGATCATGAGCCGCCTGTGCGGTGCCGGCCTGCGCCCCACGCGGCAGCGGGTTGATCTGGCCAGCCTGCTGTTCCGGTGCGGCAATCGCCATGTCACCGCCGAGCAATTGCATGCCGAGGCTGTGGCGACAGGGGTCAAGGTGTCGCTGGCCACCGTCTACAACACTTTGAACCAGTTCCGCGATGCGGGCCTGCTGCGCGAGGTGGTGGTGGAGGCGGGCAGCACCTGGTTCGATACCAATATCGATGATCATCACCATTTCTTTCATGAAAATAGCCGCCGCTTGCAGGATATCTGCTGTACCAAGCTGGTGCTGCCCGACCTTCCCTGCCTGCCCGATGGCACGCAGGTGGCACGCGTGGACGTGATCATCCGCCTGCGCGACGCGGATTGAATTCACTGTCATTTTCAATCTTCTAGGCAGGTCATCGCGAATATTGCGACGCCGCCCGCGCGAACGTAGACTGCCCCTATCATCTCGAAGCCCAGCCGGCGCCTACGCGCCGGGGTGGCGGGGGGCTCCATGCGCAGAGTATTGATGGGCGGCCTGGCCCTTGTGGCCGGCGTCCAGCTTGCCGGAACGGCCATCGACATGCAGGCGGGCTGGCGGGCATACCGGCAGGCGGCTGACATCGCCAATATGAAACAGGTCAGCCGCGACCTGCTGGTGGCGGCCCGCGACCATGGCATCGAAGCCGGGATGATCAATCTGGTGCTGGAGGCCGCCCGGACGCAGAACGCGCCCGAAGCGGCCCTGCGCCCACAGATCGACCGCCACCGCAACGAAACCGACCGCGCCGCCCTTGCCGCCCTTGACCGGCTGGATCGGACGGGTACCGAAAGCTCCCTGTCAGAGGATGTGGGATCGCTGCGGGTGGCCCTGTCGCGGGTCCGGGAACTGCGAGAGGGAATGGAGGCGCTGCTGACGCGCCTGCAGGATGGCCGCTCACTGGAGGCGGCGGGCCCCAGCCCCACCGACAATACATTAATGATCGCGGAATGGCGCGACGCCTCGCGATCCTATCTGACGGCGCTGCTGACCCTGCTGCGCGAGATCAACAAGCCCGCCCTGTCGCTGGGTGGGGAAGCGGCGGCGGCGGAAATGCTGACGCGGGAAACGATCCGCCTGCGCTCCCAGCTCGGCAATGACATGGGGCAGATGTACCGCATCGCCGGCGGCAACAACCCGCCCGATCTGCAAGCGGCCAACATCTCCCTGGCACAGGTGGAGCAGGTCTGGCAACTGGTGAGGGATGTGGGTGACCCCGCCTTGTTCCCGGAGGCAACGCAGGGCGCCCTACGTCAGATGGAGGCGGCGTTCTTCCAGCGCTACCTGCCGCTGCGCGCCGCCATCCTGGACGCCGCCAGCCGGGGGGAGGCGCGGGGCCGCATGCCGGAACTGCTGCGCAACGGCACCAGCCTGCTGAACGCCGCCAGCGATCTGGTGGGAGCCGCCGTTGGGGTGGCCGCCATGGCGACGGAACAGAACCGACTTCTGGCCCGCCAGAAGCTGTGGGTGGATGCGTTCGAGTTGCTGATTTCCATGGTGGCCTTGATCTTTGCCGCCTGGATGGTGCGCAACCGCGTGCTGCGCCCCATCCAGCAGATGACGGAGGCCATGCGCGCCCTGGCCGGCGGCGACCATGCCGTGGCCCTGCCAGAGATCAAGGGTGTGGGCGTGGAGGTCGGGGCCATGATGGCCGCCGTCCGCGTCTTCAAGGAAAATGCCCGGCAGCTGCGCAAGGAAAACCGGGAGCGGGGGCGCATGGAACGGCTGCTCACCGTCGAACGCTCCATCCTGGAA
>JAEMSB010000735.1:675-1999 GCA_016463045.1 Niveispirillum sp. | reverse complement strand
GCGCCCGCCCGCACGATGCCGTGATCATCCAGGCTCCAGAGCTGCCGGTCGGTCAGGGGGCCGACGGCCTGGCGCGCCGCCTCCGTCTCCCCTGCTTCCAGCGCCGTCACGGTCCGCGCCATGGCGCCCCAGGGCAGGCGCAGGGTCAGACAGCGCACCAGGACGATCAGTTCCAGAAACCCGCCCGCCGGCAGATGCCGCACCAGCACCGATAGGCAGAACCCGACCAACAGGCCCAGCGTCAGCAGCAGCAGGGTGACCAGACTGCCCCTGGCATGGCGCACCCCATCCGTCCGGTCGATACGGTTCAGCCGCCGATCGAACTGCACCACCGCGCGGGCCACCAGATCCGCCGGGCCCGGCAGAAACCGGCGCAGGAGCGGGCTGTCGCCGATACAGGCATCGACGATCAGGGCAATCACCAGCAGCAGCAGGGTATCAACCCCACCGGAATAGGGCAGCAGCATGGGAATTCATCCACGCGAGGCAAAGGTGGGCCATGGTTAACCGGTGGCCCAGCGCGGCGGAAGCGGAATCGTCGCGCGAATTAAGCCTTCCCCACCTTCGGCCACGTAATGGCATCCACCGCCCCGCATTCATCACACACGGCGTGCCAGTCGCTATGGCTGGTGCCGCAACTGGTGCAGCGCCAACGGGGATCGGCAGGCGCCGACATGGCCTGGTTCAGATAGGCCTGGACCTCCGGCCCCTCCCCCTTCTCCGCCCGCGCCACATCGGCCAGTCGGCGGTAGGTGCGGGTGGTGGGGGCCAGTTCGCGGACCTTGTCCAGATGCGACCGGGCCACGCCCCACAGCTTGGCATTGATCGCCGCCTCGGCCAGGGCGAAATGCGCGTCCGCCTGACCGGGTTTCAGCGCCACCAGCGCCTCATAGCGCTTGACCAGGGTCAGCGGGTTCTGGTCCGCCGACGCTTCGCCCCAGACCTTGGCCAGATCGGGGTGCGGCGATTGCCGCCAGGCCTGTTCCAGCACCTTCACGGCCTTGGCATGTTTGCCCACCTTGGCCAGCAGGCGCGCCAGCAGCGTTGCCGCCGGCAGGCGGGCCGGGTCCAGGTCGAACGCCGCCTGGGCTGATTGCAATGCCTGATCGGGCCGGCCCGTCGCCATGGCCTTGCGTGCCTCCTCAATCAACAGGGCGGCGCGGCGGTGGCCGGCATCATCCTTGGGCAGGGCCTTGACTTTCTGCGCCTTGACAAGGGCGGCATCCGCCTCCAGCCAGTTGCCGCCGCCTGCCTCCAGTTCCGCCAGCGCCTTGGCCGGCCAGTCGGCCTTGGGCCGCAGCTCCAGGGCACGGCGGGCATGATC
>JAEMSB010000735.1:0-665 GCA_016463045.1 Niveispirillum sp. | reverse complement strand
GATCAAGGGCCGCCGGACGGTCCCCCCGCTCCATGGCCTGGGTCAGCAAGGCACGCCGCGCCGCCAGTTCCGTCGCCGGCTTGCCCAGCATGGCCTTGTAGGCGGTGGACGCCGCCACGGCATCCCCGCGCAGTTCCGCCGCCCGCGCCGACAAAGGCAGGGTCAGAGACGGCTCACGCAGCAGTTTTTCCGCCGCCTTGGCGGATTTGATGGCGATGTCGGCATCACCCGCCGATGCCGCGACCCAGCCCTGGGCCAGGGCGCGGAACCCGCCTTCGCGCCGTCTTGCATTGCGGCTGCGGCCAAAGGCGCCAGGACCATTGCGCAGGATGCGCCAAAGCCGCCCGATGGTGGCGGCGATCCAGGCGGCCAGCAGCACCAGGATGGCGCCGATGCCCACCGGCATCTCAATCACATGCTCCAGCCATTCAATGGTGACCCGGCCCGGACGTTGTGCCAGCCAGACGGCAGCGGCCACCAGAATGCCGATCTTCAGGAAGAATATCAGGGATTTACGCATCAGCGGGCCTCCCCGTCCCTGGCCCCATTATTGGCCCCGGTCCCGGCATCCGCCTTGCCCGGCCCCGCCATGCGGGCCAGCGACATGTCGGCCAGGGTGGCGGCGGCGGCTTCCGCCGCCATCCGCGCCTCAGCCAGTTTCAGCC
>JAEMSB010000734.1 GCA_016463045.1 Niveispirillum sp. | reverse complement strand
GTACCCGCCCCGCCCCATCCTTCTTCGGTTCACCCTTATTGTGGGTAATGAAGATGGTTGCGGAAACACAAAACCGTAACAACAGGCGTTCCCTTGCGGAATACCCCCTTCGTACAGGTCTTGTTTTTCAAGAAATGGCAGGCGATCGCCGGGGGTCGGGACTTGGGATGTGATGTACATCCATTATCCGCACGCCACTTTGGATTACAATCCAAAGACGTCACACACCCGTCTGCATCGCTTCCATTGCACTGCCGAACAGCAGTTGAGGGATGCTAGAGGGGTGGCGGAAGAGTCGCAACGGGACCGAAAAGGGAACGCCGAAAAAAGCAAAAATCGTTCGCCACGGATTCAACAAGCCCAGGCCGCAACCCTTTGAAAAGAATATGGGGTGAGAAATGAACCCGGTTCCACGCCGACAAAGAAAACCGCGCGGGCGTTGGGCACCGCGCGGGTTTTCCTTACGGCAAGCCAGAGATCAGGCCAGAGCCTTGATACGGCTGGACAGGCGCGACAGCTTGCGCGAGACAGTGTTGGCGTGCAGAACGCCCTTGCTCACGCCGCGCATCAGCTCGGGCTGGGCTTCCTTGAAAGCCTCGCCAGCGGCGACCTTGTTACCGGAAGAGATAGCGGTCTCGACCTTCTTCAGGAAGGTGCGGATGCGGCTGACGCGGGCGCGGTTGACCTCAGTCCGGGTGGCGGTCTGACGGATGCGCTTCTCAGCGGACTTATGATTGGCCATAGGAAACCTTTACGCGGGACATGGATGTGCCGTAGGAAGCGGCGCTTATACAAGGGGTCCGACGCCCCGTCAAGCGGGTGCGGGCAGGGTCCCCATACGAAACTTGCTGGTCTGACAGTCGCCTTTCGGGCTGCGCCAGAGTCGAGCCCCGAGTCGAGACACGCCCGTCACAAGACAGTCAGCAGTAATGCGATGTATATAGGGGGCGGCTTCACTTGAACACCCCATAGGTTGTTCAGGCAGGTTTGCACGCCGAGAAGATCACGCCTGTTCCGTCAATTCCCCGCCGGCGACAGCTGAAACCGGACCGTCAGGCGGCGGCTGGCCGCGTCCATGGCGATGGCGATGTCCAGCACCTCATCCCCGCGTGCCCAGCGCCCATCCTTGCCCCGGCTCCAGCCCAGTTGCGGCAGGGTTTCGGCATAGAAGCGGGTGATGGCGTCGGCGTCGCTGACGCCGGTCGCGGTCGCCTGAATGATGCGGCCTGTGGGGTTGTCGAAGACCAGGGCGTCATCGGCACTGGCCGTCAGGCCCGGCGCCAGGGGCACATCCTCCGTCCCCGGCACGAAAGCGGCCAAGGCGGCCCCCGGCAGAAGCGCGGTGGTCAGCAGGATCAGTGCGGCGGCGGCACGGGCGCGAAGGCCCCGGATCAGGTGCGGCATGATCTATCCTCGATACCTCAACGCTGATGGCGCGCACAGAAGAAAGTGGAGCGCCCGGCCTGGGTGATGCGGGCCACGCCGCCGGTCTTCGCAATGTCGCAGTCGCAGCGCCCGCACGCCTCCCCCTCGCGGCCATAGACCTGGAAGCTGTGCTGGAAATAGCCAAGCTCCCCATCGGACTGCACGAAGTCGCGAAGGGTGGAGCCACCGGCGGCAATCGCCTCTCCCAGGACATCGCGGATGATCGGGACCAACCGTTCGGCATCGGCCCCTGCCACACTGTCGCCGCTGCGTGTCGGGTCGATGCCGGCGCGGAACAGGGCCTCGCAGACATAGATATTGCCCAGACCCGATACGACCTTCTGATCCAGCAGCATGGATTTGATGGGGGCGGCCCGCCCGCGCAGCTTGGCCGATAGGCCGTCGGCATGGAATCCATTGCCCAGCGGTTCGGGGCCAAGCGCCGCCAGCATGGGATGGGCCTCCATCCCGGACTCGTCAAACAGGTCCATGAAGCCGAAGCGGCGGACATCATTATAGGTGACGACCCAGCCATCATCGGTGTGAAAGACCAGATGGTCATGGGTGGTGGGGGCGGG
>JAEMSB010000733.1 GCA_016463045.1 Niveispirillum sp. | reverse complement strand
ATCACCCTGTTGCGCCCGCAATGCTTGGCGCGGTAAAGGGCCATGTCGGCCCGTTGCAGGGCCGGCTCCACGCTGGCCTCCCCGGGCTTCACCGTGGCGGCCCCCATGCTGACGGTAATCCGGACGGGTCCGCTGTCAGTATGGATGGGTGTCTGTTCCACGATACGGCGCAGGCGTTCACCCGTTTCGACGGCTTGGTTCAGGCCGGCATCGGGCAGGATCAGGGCGAATTCCTCGCCTCCTAAGCGCGCAAAGACATCCTGCACCCGGATGGTCTGACCAATCTGGTCTGCGAACTGCGCCAGCACCCGGTCGCCAGCGCTATGCCCATGGGTGTCGTTGATCTTCTTGAAATGATCGATATCCAATACCAGGACAGCGATATCGCACCCTGTGCGCCGACGCCGCCCGATCTCCCGCTCTGACAGGGAAAAGAAGGTGCGGCGGTTCAGGGAGCCGGTCAACGGGTCCGTCTGCGCCAGCACCGCCAGTTCACGGTTGGCCAGCCGCAATTCCAGCTCATCCATGACGATGGCCGCCAGATCGGTCAGGGTTTCGCGGTCATCCTCGTCAAAGCTGCGGGGCACACGGTCGATGACGCAGACGGTGCCAAGCGCCTGTCCATCCCGGGTGATCAGGGGGGCGCCCGCATAAAACCGAATTCCCGGCTCCCCGGTGACCAGCGGGTTATCCCGGAAACGGACATCCAGGCGCGCATCCTCCACCACCATCACCCCACGCCGGCGGATGGCATAGTCGCAGAAGGCCAGGGAACGCGGGGTCTCTTCCACCGACAGCCCTTCGCGCGCCTTGAACCATTGCCGCTCCTCATCGACCAGGGAAATCAATGCGATGGGAACCCGCAAGGCCCGCTTGGCCAGGGTGACGATACGATTGAACTGTGGTTCCGGCTGGCTGTCCAATACTTGATAACGGTTGAGCGTGTTCAGGCGCAGCACTTCATCCGTTTGCAGGCCACAGGCCCCGGCATGAAATGCCCCACCGGGCGGTTGGGTGTCGATGATCGCCGCCATGGTCGCCCCGCCTCCCGTCATGTCGTGGAACTGGTTAATTCCCCGAAATGTATATGCAGTTGGCACGGGTGCGATAGCTATCCATTCGCTCTGCCGGTGTGGTACTTGGGCCTATGGCGATTGGGTTACAACTCTATCGTGGCCTACTAATATGATATTTATACCAAATATTTATCCTTTGTTTACGGTAATAGGTGCCAGCTTCGCCCCTAGCACCTGGGCGATATCCGCTGGTGCCGCCGCGATCTGCAGCCCCCGCCGCCCACCATTCATGATCATCTCGGTCAAGCCCCCGGCACTGGCATCGATCAAGGTCGGCAGACGCTTGCGCATGCCCAGCGGGCTGATCCCCCCGATCACATAGCCCGACACCCGTTCCGCCGCCTTTGGGTCGGCCAGGGAAGCCCGCTTGCCGCCCGCCGCACTGGCCAGCGCCTTCAAATCCAGCCGGGCTGGTGATGGAATCACGGCACAGACCAGTCCCACACCCTCCACATCCGATACCAGCGTCTTGAACAGCATGGCCGGATCAACGCCCAGGGCCGCGGCGGCGGCCATGCCGATGGCATCGGCATCCGGATCATAATCATATTCCAGCAGCCGGTGGGCGACGCCAGCGGATTTCAGGGCGTTGACGGCCGGGGTTGCCTTGGTGGACATGGGATGGCGTCCTTCATCATGGGACCGGGTCGCCATCTTTTCCGCGCGCAACCGCCGGGTCAAGTCCGCAACCCGTCACAAACCGATACAATTTGGTACGCGGTCATGCCTTCACGTGCATGCCCTTGCGTGCCATCTTCCTGTAATCATCATCCAACCATTACCGATCCATGCAGGCCGCTGACAATCCCCATATCTTCCTGGTCGATGACCATCGCGACATCCGGGAGACCCTGACCCGCTTCCTGGAAAAGCATGGAATGCGTGTGACGGCGGCAGAGGATGCGGCGGTGGCCCGCCGGCGGCTGCGC
>JAEMSB010000224.1:7084-7344 GCA_016463045.1 Niveispirillum sp. | reverse complement strand
GCCCGCGACAGCCTGTGGGACCTGCTGAACCCCGACCGGCCCGGCGGGCAATTGACCATCGGCAGCATGGAGACGACGGCGGCCTGCCGGCTGCCGCCCGTTCTGGCCGCCTATCATGCGGCCTTTCCCGATGTAGAACTGAGCCTGCGGACCGGCGGGACCGGGGTGCTGACGGAGGAGGTGCTGGCCTATCGCCTGGATGCCGCCCTGGTCAGCGGCCCCATCGACCATCCCGACCTGATCGCCGCCGATGTGGGCGT
>JAEMSB010000224.1:0-7074 GCA_016463045.1 Niveispirillum sp. | reverse complement strand
AGATGGTGGTGGTGACGGCGGCCGGCGCCGACTGGGCAGCGCTGCAGACGCGGGCCAGCCTGTCCGCCCTGTGCTTCCGGCGCGGCTGCGCCTATCGCGAGCGGCTGGAAAGCCTGCTGGCGGGCATGGGTCTGGGCCGGACAAAGATGCAGGAGTTCGGCACCCTGGAAGGCATTATCGGCGGGGTGGCCGCCGGCATCGGCATCTCGCTGCTGCCGCTGGCCGCCGTGGAACGCTCCCCCCTGCGCACATCGCTGTCGCTGCACGAGGCACCGGACCCATGGGCCGTGGCGCCGACGCAGCTGATCCACCGCCGCGACAGTGTGATGACGGCTGCCCTGTCCCGCTTCATCGCGCATGCAAGGCTGGGATGGCAAAGCGATTTGCAAAATGCAGTAATTGCATAATGCAAATCCATTCGCCCTACCAGACCAGGGAGACGGCGGGGCGGTAGGGTGCCTGCTCGAACATGCCATTCACCAGCCCCTGCAATTGCAGGCGCGCGCCTTCCGGCTCGTTCGAGGGGACGGAGGCCTTGGAAAGGGCCTTGATCATGAAGCCGCCGCTGCGCAGCTTTTTGAGGGTGACACGGGCATCGTCCGCGCGGGACGGATGGATGGCGGCAACAGTGGCCACACCCTGCGGCGGGCGAACGATAAACAAGCCGAACTCGGTCATGGGAACCCCCTATGCCAATGGATAGGGAGCTTAAAAGCAAATGTGATGCCAAAGGCTTGGGCGTGCTTAAGAGGTAGAACGGCGCGGCAGGATCAGTCCACGGCCCAGGCCCGCATGGGACCTTCTGCCTGATCCATGAATTCAGACAGGGAGACGGCGCCATCGCCATTCTTGTCCATGATGGCGTGGCGGCGCGCAGCCTCCGCCATCAGTTCATCGGGCGTCACGCGGAAATCGGCATTGCTGTCGGCGGACATGACGGGATCGATGCCCATGCGGTAATCAGGCCGGCCCCGGCCATCTTTCTGGACCGTCGCCGCCTCGTCCGGGGTCATGTCGATGCGACCGGGGCGCAGACGGCGGCCACTATCGGCGGGGGCCGAATGGGTGGGCAGGCTGACGCGGTACTGCGTCAGTTCGTAGGAGGTGACGAAACCATCATGGTTCAGATCGTACAGCGGAAAGACGCGCGCCGCCTCGGCGGTGAATTCCGCCAGCGACAGCTTGCCGTCCTTGTTGGTGTCGGTGCGGGCAAACCAGTCGCGCATGGTGGCGCGATAGGCCTCGGCATCACGGGTTGGGGCGCTGAGCGGTTCGCCCAGCGGACTGACGGCGCTGTAGCGGATGCCGGGCCGGTATTTATCCCCGCCGCCGCAGGAGGCCAGAACCAGGGCCAGGGCCAGACCACCCACCATCCGCCACGCCATCGCCCGCCGCATCCGCCGCTCCGTCATCAACCCACCCCTTGATTAGCGGGTGGGCGAAATCCTTGCCAGCCGAAAAAGGCGGAATGGCGGCGGATCAGCGGGGCGGCCCGCCGCCCGGCGGGCCACCACCCCCAGTGCGCCGACCGCCCATGCCACCGGGGCCGCCACGCATGGGGCGTTCATTATAGGCAACCACGGCGCCGGCGCGGATTTCCTCCAGGCTGGTCTTGCCATCGCGGTTGCTGTCCAGGGCACGCAGACGGTCGACGGTCAGAACCTCCAACTCTTCCCGCGTAACGCGGAAATCAAGGTTGCGGTCAGCCTCCATCACCTTGTCGGCACCGCCACCGCCCATCATGCCCATGCCGCCACCGCCTGGCCGTTGACCAGCGCCCGTCGGCGGTGGTTGGCGGTTCCCGTCCGCTGGCGGCGGCCCTTCCGGCGGCGGGTTCGCGTCAGGACCGGGCCCCTGACCACCGCCCGGCGCGCCGCCACGCAGCGCCGCCATCCGGGCCATGCGGTAATCGCCCAGTTCGCGGGAATTGATGGCCCCGTCCTTGTCCGTATCAACGGCCTGGAAGAACCGGGCAATGTCGGGTTTCAGCTCATCAGGCGACAGAAAGCCGTCGTGATTGGCATCCAGGCCGCGCGCCCAATCCACAACGATATCGGCATAGGCGCCCTCGTCCGGGGCCATGCGGCCCAGCATCTCACCCGACAGCGACAAAGGCAGTCGCCCCATGGGGCGCCGCCCGTCGGGCCCGCCACCGGGCGGTCCATCGGCATGGGAGGCGCAGGCGGTCAGCAGCAACAGGGCGGAAAGGGCGATGGGGCGCATGTGCGGAACCTTGGCTGTATCCCGCTTACACGCCCGCCGATCCCCGCACCTGTCGGATCAGGGCGTGGCCAACGCCTCGCCCAGGGCTTCCGGCAAGGTACAATCACGCAGTTTCAGGCCCTTCAGCCTGTCCACCGGTATCACAACGCTGGTGAAATCGACCCATTCAAGGGCGGCATCGCGCAGCCGCACGGGCAGCGCGCCGCCGCCCCGCAATTGCAGATCCTCCATATTGGCAGCCTCCAGCACGGTACTGCGCAGGGTCGCCCCCTCAAAGCCGGCCCCGCGAAGGTCGCTACCCGACAGGTCGGCATAGGCGAGGTTGGCACCGTTGAAATCGCTGGCCGCCAGCTTGGCGTGGCTCAGCTGCGCGCCCGACAGGTCGGCACCCCGGAAGGACATGGCCGAGAGTTCGCGCCCGCGCAGATCCACGCCCTTCATCTTGCGGCCCGTGAAATCGGCCCGCACGCCCACCTTGCCGCCGCTATCCACCCATTCTTCATGCTGGGCGACGATGCGGTCGATCTCCGCCAGGTTCTGCAAATGCTCGGTAAAGGCCGGCAGGCCGTGGAACAGGCGGCGGGTCGTGTCATCGACGGTAAAGGTGGCGTCCTTGATATCGGCATGCAGGAAGTTCGCCCCCTGCATCTTCGCCCCCAACAGGACCACGCCCTGCAGGTCGCTTTCGCTGAAATCGGCGTTGGACAGGTTGGCGTTGCGCATATTGACGCCGCGCAGGCGCACCTTGCGCACCACCGCATCCTCCAGCGATGCCTCTTCCAGATTGCAGAAGGACAGGTCGGTCACGAATTCCCGGCTGACCACATCCTCGCCCTTGCGGTGCAGGGTGATGTTGCCCATGCGCATGTCGCTGCCATCCAGCTTGGCCTGGGCCAAATCGGATTTGTAGAAGCGCGCACCACGCAGGTTGGCACGGGTAAAGTCGCAATGCTTGAGATTGGACCCGATGAACAGGCTGTTGGCCAGATCGGTTTCCCGGAACTTGCAGCCTTCAAGATTGGTCTGGGACATGTTGCAGGCCAGCAGCGTGGCCTGGGACATGTTGAAACCCTTCAGCTGCAACCCTTCCATATTGGCCAGACGCATTTCCAGCCGACGCCCGCCCTTGTTCTTGAGAAACAGGGAGTGCATGGCCAGATGCGTTGTCAGGTCCGTACGCGGGGACCCGGTATCAGGAGTTTGAGCCGCCATAAACATTCAACCGTGTGCATTCATATTGTCACGCGGTGATACGACGACTGTCATGACGCGCGACGAGAAGGATAGTGGCGCGTTAGATAGCAAAAGAAAATGATTAATAAGTTAATATTATCAACCGGAAATTAATGTTCATCCGGCATCGGGCATTCGCGTAAAACAGCACCCGCTAATTGTTCGGATGTGATCACGCATTGCGAGAAGTTCGTCCACTCTATCGAGGCACCGGCGAACCGGATGGACAGCTTGCCGCCACCCCGCAACTCTAGGTCCCCAAAATCAGCGCCATCGACAATCGTGTGCAGCAGACGGGCATTTTCCATGCCGGCACCGCGCAGATCGGCGTTGGAAAGCTCCGCATAGGCCAGCGTGGCACCATTGAAATCGGCAGCGGCCAGACGGGCATGGGCCAGCTTGGCCCCCGTCAGGTCGGCGCCACGGAAGGATACGGCGGACAATTCGCGACCGCGCAGATCCACACCACGCAGGGCGAGCCCTGCGAAATCGGCGCGCGACCCGTTGCGACCGGCGGAATTCACCCATTCCTCATGCGCGGCGACGATGCGGTCGGTTTCGCGCAGGTTGGCCAGATGCTCCTCAAACGCCGGGTTGCCCGCGAACAGGCGGCGCGTCTCGTCATTGACCGTGAAGACGGCGTTCTTGATGTTGGCGCCCGTGAACTTGGCCCGCTGCATCTGTGCGCCCAGCAGCACCACGCCCTGCATGTCGGCCCCCGACAGGTCGGCGCCCGACAGGTCGGCATTGCGCATGTTGACACCGCGCAGCCGCACATTGTGCAGCACGGCATCCTGCAAGGTCGCCTCCTCCATGTTGCAGAAGGACAGGTCGGTGGTGAATTCCCGCTGCTTGGCCACCCCACCGCTGTTCAGCGTGATGGAACCGACGCGCATGTCCGACCCGGTCATCTTGGCCTGCTGCAGGTCGGATTTATAGAAGCGGGTGCCGCGCAGGTCGGCGCGCGTGAAATCGCAATGTTTCAGGTTGGCGCCGATGAACAGGCTGTTCGAAAGGTTCGCCGCCTGGAAGCTGCACCCTTCCAGGTCCGTATAGGAAAGGTTGCAGGCCAGCAGCAGGCATTGCGACAGATCGAAATTGTTCAGCTTGATGCCCGACAGATTCTGCAGGCGCATTTCCAGCCGCTTTCCCGCGTGACCACGGGCGAACAGCGTGTGCTGGGCCAGCATGACCTGCATGTCATGCGACGGCAATGTGTGGGCGCTCTGCGGTTTATTCATCGCGGGGACTGCTTGATCCAACTTCTGGTTCAACTATGACATACACGGCTGTCAGGGTAATCCACCAACATCCGCATAAGGTCCTGCCCAAAAGACATAGACCGCGGGTAGCTGCGTTGCGGCAGGCTCAGCCCCAGACTCCAGCCGCGTCTGGACGGACCAGCGCGCCGTCATAAATCAGGCCCGGTTCCCGGTCGCTGGCCAGCAGCAGCGGCCCGTCCAGGTCAACATAATCGGCCCCCTGCGCCAGCAGCAGGGCCGGCGCCATGGACAGCGACGTGGCCACCATGCAGCCGACCATGACATCCAGGCCCAGCGCCTGTGCCCGCGCCTTGACCGCCAGCCCTTCCGTCAGGCCGCCGGTCTTGTCCAGTTTGATATTCACCACCTGATAGCGACCGGCCAGTTCCTCCAGCCCCTCCAGCCCATGGGCGCTTTCATCGGCCCCCAGACGGATCGGGCTTTTGAACCCGTCCAGGGCCTGATCGGCCCCGGCGGGCAGCGGCTGTTCGATCATCTCCACCCCCAGCCGGGCAAAGGCATCGGGCAGGGTGGCAAGATCGTCTGGCTTCCAGCCCTCGTTCGCGTCCACGATCAGGCGGCTGGCCGGTGCGGCGGCGCGCACGGCGGCCACGCGGTCCAGATCAACCCCGTCACCGGCCAGTTTCAGTTTCAGCAGCGGTCGGGCCATGCTGCCGGCGGCGGCGGCCATGGCGTCCGGCGTGTCGATGGACAGGGTGAAGGCGGTGACCACCGGTTCCAGCGGGGCCAGACCCGCCAGTTCCCAGGCGGGCCGCCCCGTGCGCCGTGCCTCCAGGTCCCAGAGCGCGCAATCGAGCGCGTTGCGGGCCGCCCCCGCCGGCATGGCATGGGCCAGCGCCCGGCGGCTCAACCCCCGCGCAAAGGCATCGGCCATGGCCTTCATCGCGGCCTCCACCCCCTCCACGCTTTCACCATAGCGGGCATAGGGCACGCATTCGCCGCGCCCGACATGGCCGTCGCCATCCGTCAGTTCGGCCACCAGCACCACTGCCTCCGTCTTGGCACCGCGCGAAATGCGGAAGGTGCCGCGGATGGGGAACCGTTCCTGCCGGACGGTCAGGCGGACAGGTGGGGAAGGCGGAAAAGGCATTGCAAGCTCCGGCAACGGTCTGCTGATTTTTCTACAGCAATCACAGGGGCTTGTCGAAGCGTTGCCCCTATGGCACCTCGACATAGCATTGCGGTCGCGCGGGAACACCCCATGTGTTAGACCGTTGCCCACCGACGGCAATTTTGCGGAACCCGGGTTTGCGATGAATTTCAAGGACGCCTGGCGCGAATCACTGGCGATCTATCTGCTGCTCCTGTCCGATCCGGGCCGCGTGCTGCGGTTTGCGGGCGCGCCTGCGCTGGTGCTGGCGGTGCTGGGCGTGGCGCAGATGACGGCATCGGGCGAAGGCGGTGGCGCCGCCCTTCTGCAATTCCTGTCGGTCCTGGGCATGATCTGGGGTCTGGGCATCTGGACGGTGCGCTGGGCCCGGTTCATCCTGACCGGTGAAGATCATAGCCAGTTCTGGGACATGCCGTTCGATGGGCGCTACTGGCGCGTCGGCGGTATATTGCTGGCCCTGGTGTTGATCGCCGGTCTGGTATCGGTGCTGCCGGCGGCGGTGTTCATGACCTTGCTGGCCAGTGTTACCGGCCATCGCCTGTCGCCCAATCCGGCGCAGGGGCCGGCGGATACCGCCGCCCTGGCCTTTGCCATGCCCGACTGGTTCTTCCTGACCACCTATGCCGTCATCATCCTGATGACCCTGTGGCCCGTGGCGCGGCTGGGTCCTGCCATCGGATCGGTGGTGCAGGATGGCAAATTCGTGATGGGGGCCAGTTGGAAGGCCACCCGGCCGCTGGGCGGGCTGCCGCCGCTTTTCGCGCTGGTCATGGTGAACCTGCCCTTGCAGGTGCCGGGGGCGATCTTGCTGCTGATGGGGCTGTCATCCGACAGCACGCTGGCCGTGCTGGCCGGCAATATCGTGCTGTCGATTACCAATCCGCTGGTCGCGTCCCTGACGGCAGTGCTGTGGGCGCGCATCTATGGCGTGGCCGTGGCGCCGCAGCAGGTGCCGCTCAGCGACCGGGATGAGGAATGATCAGGGTCTGGCAGATGCCCGGCCCCTCGATCCGCTGAACCGCCCCATCGGGCCAGCGCACCTCCACCCGTTCCACGACCTCCAGCCGGCCCAGGCCGAAATGGGCCACCGGCTCCATCTGGCACAGATAGCCGGAGCCGGCGCAGATGGCGCGCATCTGCATGCGGTCACCGGCCCACAGGCGCACCACCGCGCCGCGCGCCGGCTCCGGCGTGAACACGGCCGGCTTGAAGTAGAGCAGGCGC
>JAEMSB010000223.1:4127-7366 GCA_016463045.1 Niveispirillum sp. | reverse complement strand
GCCTCGCAGCGCCCGCCCTTGACGTTGAAGCTGAACCGGCCCGGCCCGTACCCGCGCGCCTTCGCCTCCGGCAATCCGGCAAACCAGTCGCGGATGGGCGTGAAACAGCCGGTATAGGTGGCGGGGTTGGATCGCGGCGTGCGGCCGATGGGCGACTGGTCGATATCGATGACCTTGTCGATATTTTCCAGCCCATGGATGGCGTCATGTTCGCCCGGATGTTCGCGCGCCCCCATCAGCTTCTTGGCCAGCGCCTTGTACAGCGTCTCGACCACCAGGGTGGATTTGCCGCCCCCCGACACGCCCGTGACGCAGGTAAAGGTGCCCAGCGGCACCTTGGCCGACACATCGCGCAGATTGTTGGTGCGGCAGCCCGTGACCTCCAGGAACTGTCCCGGATGGCCGGGGCGGCGGACCTTGGGGATCTCAATCCGGCGGCGGCCCGACAGATACTGCGCCGTCAGGCTGTCCGGATGGGCCATCACCTCTGCCGGTGTACCTTGCGCCACCACGGTGCCGCCATGCACGCCGGCCCCCGGTCCCATATCGACCAGATAATCGGCGATGCGGATCGCATCTTCATCATGTTCGACGACGATGACGGTATTGCCGATATCGCGCAGGCGTTTCAGGGTCGCCAGCAGCCGGTCATTGTCGCGCTGATGCAGGCCGATCGACGGCTCGTCCAGCACATAGAGCACACCCGTCAAACCTGAACCGATCTGTGACGCCAGCCGGATCCGCTGGCTTTCCCCGCCCGACAGGGTGCCAGACGCGCGGTCCAGCGCCAGATATTCCAGCCCGACATTGTTGAGGAAGCCCAGCCGCTCATTGATCTCTTTCAAGATGCGCACGGCGATGTCGCGCTGCTTCTGCGTCAGATGCGGGTCAAGGGCCAGGAACCATTCGCCAGCCTGGCGGATGGACATGCGGCTGATATCGGCGATGGACAGGCCCTTGATCTTGACGGCCAGCGCCTCCGGCTTCAAACGCGCGCCGTTACAGGCCTCGCACGGCTGCGACGACTGGTATTTGGACAGTTCCTCGCGCACCAGCGCGCTTTCGGTTTCCTTCCAGCGGCGCTGCAGGTTGTTCACCACGCCCTCGAATGGCTTCTTGGTCTCATAAGACCGCAAGCCATCATCATAGCGCATGGTGATCGCCACCTTGCCCGACCCGAACAGGATGCAGTTGCGCACCTCTTCCGGCTGCTTCTCCCAGGGCGTGTCGATCTTGCTGCCATAATGGGCGCAGATGCTCTCCAGGGTCTGCAGGTAATATTGCGAGGTGGAGTTGGCCCAGGGCGCGATGGCACCCTCTCGCAGGCTCAGCCGTTCGTCGGGCACCACCAGCATCGGGTCGAAATAATGCTTCGACCCTAGCCCGTCACAGGCCGGACAGGCGCCGAACGGGTTGTTGAAGCTGAACAGGCGCGGCTCCACCTCCTCAATGGTGAAACCACTGACGGGGCAGGCGAATTTGGCGGAAAACACCGTGCGCTCGCCATTGTCGGCATTCTCGGCAAAGATCAGGCCGTCGGACAGTTCCAGCCCCGTCTCAATCGAATCCGCCAGCCGGTTGCCCAGGTCGGCCTGCACCTTTAAACGGTCGACCACCACCTCGATATCATGCTTCAGCTTCTTGTCGAGGGTGGGGGCATCCTCGATCTCATACATCTCGCCATTGATCTTCACGCGCTGGAACCCGCGCTTGCGCAGTTCCGCCAGTTCCTTCTTGAACTCTCCCTTCTTGCCGCGCGCGATGGGGGCCAGAAGGTACAGCCGCGTCCCCTCCGGCATATTCAGGATACGGTCCACCATCTGGCTGACCGTCTGGCTTTCGATGGGCAGGCCCGTGGCGGGGGAATAGGGAACGCCGATGCGCGCAAACAGCAGGCGCATATAATCGTAAATCTCCGTCACCGTACCGACGGTGGAGCGGGGGTTGCGGCTGGTCGTCTTCTGTTCGATGGAAATGGCGGGCGACAGGCCCTCGATGCTGTCGACATCGGGCTTCTGCATCAGTTCCAGGAACTGCCGCGCATAGGCCGACAGGCTTTCCACATAGCGCCGCTGCCCCTCGGCATAGATGGTGTCGAAGGCCAGCGAGGATTTACCCGACCCGGACAGGCCGGTAATGACCACAAGGCTGTCGCGCGGCAGATCCACATCGACATTCTTCAGGTTATGTTCGCGGGCGCCACGGACGGAAATATGCTTGTTCATCGGTTTTGATCTTCGGCTTTCTGTCCCGTGGGGCGGGCGGATGCTGCGATGCAGTTAAGGATAGGCGATGCGGTCGGTTTGAAAAGGCCACGCGAACGCGGCCCCGTCATGTGGGCAAAAGGGCTGATAACCGTTTGGGCGCCACGGCGCGATAGCTTTCCAGCGTCCAATGGCATAACCGCTCGACATCGACCTCGTCACCCGGCTGAAACTTGAACGTGACCCAGCCGGCCTTGCCCAGCCCGTACCCCGTCGGCGCGGTACCCGGCATGTCCAGGGCGAAGTCGCGGGAATGGGGGAGTTTCAGGCTGACCCGGAACAGGCCATCGTAATGGTTCACGAAAATGAATATCTTGCCGCGCACCTTGATCACCCGCTCCCCCCAGGGGAAATCCTCCGCCGCTTCAGGCAGGGTCAGGGCATGATCCTTCAAGGCCTGCTCGGCATCGGCAAAGGGAAGGTCGTTCATGGTCGTGTCCGGCTGGTCATGGGACGGGATGACAATGCCCTGTCCATTAGCGGAATGCAATGTTCTTGTATTGTTCCCATTAAAAATGTAGAAAGCAGCGTGTAGGGTGCCAAACATCCGGCGGCGGGCAACTTCCGCCGACGATCCCTTTTTGCGAAAGAGCGACAGCATGGCGGGCAGCGTCAACAAGGTCATCCTCATCGGTAACCTGGGCAAGGAACCGGAAGTCCGGTCATTGCAGAATGGCGGCAAGGTCTGCACGCTGCGTATCGCCACCTCGGAAACCTGGAAGGACCGTGGCACGGGCGAGCGTCAGGAACGCACGCAGTGGCACAGCGTCGTGATCTTCAACGAAAATCTGGTCGGCGTGGCCGAGCGTTTCCTGAAGAAGGGTAGCAAGGTCTATATCGAGGGCCAGCTTGAGACCCGCAAGTGGCAGGACCAGCAGGGCCAGGAACGCTACACGACGGAGGTCGTGCTGCGGCAGTTCCGTGGTGAGTTGACCTTGCTGGATGGCCGTGAAGGCGGCGGCATGGGTGCTGGTG
>JAEMSB010000223.1:0-4117 GCA_016463045.1 Niveispirillum sp. | reverse complement strand
CGACCGTGGCGGCGATTATGGCGGCCGCAGCGGCGGCGGTTACGGCGGTGGGGGCGGTGGCTCCTATGGTGGTGGCGGCGGCGATTACGGCGGCGGCAACCGCGGTGGCGGCTCACGCGGCGGCTCCGGCGGTGGTAGCAACCGGCCCAGCCCGGCGGCCGATCTGGACGACGAGATCCCGTTCTGATCCAGGTCCTGAGTGGAATCAAAAAAGGCGGCCCTTTGTCAGGGCCGCCTTTTTTCTGGAGTGAACCTCATGTTTGAGACAGGGTTTAAATAGTTCCAGTTCTCTTGAGGAGAGGACGGATGGCAGATTTTCGGAGCGTTGGTTTCAAGCTTGGGATTGTCCGTCGGCTTCTGGCTGGCGAGCAGGTTCGGGATATAGAGCGGGAGACGGGTATCCATCGCGCACAGTTTTAGCGATGGCATGGCTTTCCTGTTTGGCCCAATCTGGCGCGGACCCTGGTGTTGAGCCGACCAAACCAGCTTTGGGTGGCTGACATAACCTATGTCCGGCTGGGCGAGGTATTCATCTATCTGGATAAAGCTATCGCCGCGCTGAAGCGGGCCGCTGGTCCACCATTCCGACCTGGGCATCCTGCCTGTCGGGATGATCTGACCCTGCTGATCGACAGAGGCGTCCAGCCAAGCATGAGCAGGGTCGCCTGTCCTTATGACAGCTTCACCCCCTCCCGCACCAGCCAGTCCGCCGTATCCGCCAGCGACTTTTCAAACCGGAACAGCAGGGTTTCGATCTCTTCCTGATTGATGATCAGGGGCGGGGAAAAGCCGATGCTGTCGCCGATGGGGCGCAGGATGGCCCCGTGCTGATGGCTGAAAGAGACGAGTTTGGCACCCACGGCCAGGGCCGGATCGAAGGGCCGTTTCGTGGCCTTGTCGGCCACCAGTTCCACGCCGCCGATCAGGCCGATGCCCCGTACCTCCCCCACCAGCGGGTGGTCGCGGAAGGCGCGCAGCCCCTGTTGCAGACGCGGCGCCATGGTGCGGACATGGCCGATTATGTCCCGTTCCTCATAAATCTTCAGGGTTTCCAAGGCGACGGCACAGCTGACCGGGTGGCCGGAATAGGTGTAGCCATGGCCGAAGGTCCCGATCTTGGCGCTTTCGGCCACACAGGCCTGATAGATCGCGTCCGACACCAGCACGGCGGACAGGGGCAGATAGGCCGAGGTCAGCGCCTTGGCAGAGGTCAGGATGTCCGGCTTCATGCCATAGGTCTGGCTGCCCCACATGTTGCCGGTGCGGCCATAGCCGCAGATCACTTCATCCGCGACCAGCAGCACGTCATATTTTTTGAGGACGGCCTGGATTTTCTCAAAATATGTGGCGGGCGGCAGGATGACGCCGCCGGCGCCCATCACCGGCTCGGCGAAGAAGGCGGCCACCGTGTCGGGTCCTTCGCGCAGGATCAGCGCCTCCAGATTATCGGCCAGCCGAGAGGCGAAATCCGTCTCGCTCTCCCCATCCTGCCCGAACCGGTAATAATGGGGACAATCGGTATGCAGGATGCCCTGGATGGGCAGGTCGAAATCACGGTGGCAATTGGGCAGACCCGTCAGGCTGGCCGCCGCGACGGTGACGCCGTGATAGGCCTTCTGCCGCGCGATGATCTTCTTCTTCTGGGGACGGCCAACGGCGTTATTATAGTACCAGACCAGTTTCACCGCCGTGTCATTGGCCTCCGATCCAGAGCAGGCGAAGAACACCTTGCTCATGGGCACGGGCGCCAGCGCCACCAGCCGTTCGGCCAGATCGATGGCCGGCTCATGCGATTTATGGGCAAACGCGTGGTAGAAGGGCAGGGTACGCATCTGGCGGATGGCGGCATCGACAAGGCGCGGTTCATCAAAGCCCAGGCTGGTGCACCAGAGGCCGGCCACCCCTTCGATATAATCCTTGCCCGCCTCGTCCGTGACGGTGACGCCCTTGCCCGACGCGATCACCAGTGGTCCCACTGTCTCATGCGCCTTCAGGTTGGTGTAGGGGTGCAGGTGATAGGCGATGTCACGGCTGCCGGCGGAATTTCCCAGATGCGTCATGATGGTGGCGTCCTGTTGCGGGGTACCGCCATGGTGAAGCGGGCATGGGTCTGATGGCAACCCCTTCGCAAGGTCGCCCAGAACAAGGGGTAGAGGGGGCGCTGCTGCCACGCCGTACGCCCCCTGCGCTCCGTGTCAGCCGATATTCACCACCTTGGTCACGGTGATGCGCTTTTCCCGGCGGTCCACAGTTTGATAGGTGATGCTCTGCCCCGGCGACAGACCCAGAAGGGCGCAGCCCACGGGCGTCAGGATCGAAATGGCGTCTGGCGGCACCGGGCAGCCATCTTCCGGCATATGCAGGGTGCCACTGTGGCTGGTGCCAACATCATCGGTGAAATGCACCTGCGACCCGAGCCGGACAAAGGGCCGGCGCGTCGCCTGATCCACGATGTCGGCGCGCAGGACCTCCTGCTGCAGGAACATCGAAATCCGCGCGTAGGAACGGTGCATGCTGTCAAGCAACGTCTCAAGCTTTTGCAAATCATCGCGCAGGATGCGGATGGGCGGGTCGCCGATCTGGACTTTGCGGTTCATCATTTCCTCTATGTAAAAACACCCCCGGAAACGGAGGCTGGGCACAGCAGGCCCCATCTGTTGTCAAAGGTCAACCCATCGCGACGTTGCGCTGCGAAAGGGGTAGCCCGTAATCGCTCGCACCCATTCGTTCTTCTGTGTTGTTGAGAAGGTGGGCGTAATGACAACAGAAGATGGAGTGCCCCATGACGACGATCCTGCTGATCATCCTGATCCTCATCCTGATCGGTGCCTTGCCCGCCTGGCCCTATAGCCGCGGCTGGGGCTATGGCCCGTCCGGCCTTCTGGGGACCGTGCTGATCGTCCTGCTGATCCTGGTGCTGCTTGGACGCATTTAACCCCGTGACATAGACTGTATGCGGACGCTATCCCTTGGGGCTGATAATAGCTTCAAGGGATAGCGTCCGTATGTCCGGTCAAGACCAGCATTTCCTGTCACTCGCCGCCGATCTGTCCCGTCAGGGCATGGAAGGCGGGCAGGGCGGGCCCTTTGGGTCGGTGGTGGTGATGGACGGCAAGGTGGTCGGGCGTGGCTGCAATCAGGTCACCTCCACCAACGACCCCACGGCCCATGCCGAAGTGGTGGCCATCCGCGATGCCTGTCGCACCCTGGGCCGGTTCGACCTGCGCGGTGCCGTGCTTTATGCCAGCTGCGAGCCGTGCCCCATGTGCCTGGCCTCTGCCCTATGGGCGCGCGTGGACCGTATCGTTTATGCCAATGACCGGTTCCAGGCAGCGGCGATCGGCTTTGACGACGCCCTGATCTATGAACAGGTGGCGGTGGCCCCGGACCAGCGTATCATCCCGTGTGAGCACCGGCCCAATGACGATGCCCTGTCGGTCTTCAACGACTGGGCACAAAAGGCCGACCGCGTGCCCTACTGACGGTGGAAGCGATGGTGATGCTGTGTGCGAGCGATCTGCTGGTCCTGGTTGATATCCAGAATGATTTCTGCCCCGGCGGAGCGCTAGCCGTGGCCGATGGCGATGCGGTGGTGCCGCTGGCCAATGAACTGGCTCGCCGGTTCCATGCGGCGGGGGGCGGTGTCGTCCTGACCCAGGATTGGCACCCGCCCGGCCATTCCAGCTTTGCCAGCAGCCATCCGGGTGCCGGACCGTTCCAGACCATACAACTGGACTATGGGGAGCAGACCCTGTGGCCGGTCCATTGCGTGCAGGGCACGAAGGGCGCGGAATTCCATGCCGGGCTCGATGTGCCCATGGCGTCGCTGGTGGTGCGCAAGGGCTTCCGCCCCGGCATCGACAGCTATTCCGCGTTTTTCGAGAATGACCGTCGGACACCGACGGGTCTGGCCGGCTATTGCCGGGAACGGGGCTTCACGCGCCTGTTCTTCGCCGGGCTGGCCACCGATTTCTGTGTCGCCTATTCGGCGGAGGATGCGGCGCGCAGCGGCTTTGCGTCTGTCCTGCTGACGGGTGCCAGCCGGGCCATCGACCTGCACGGATCGCTGGAGGCCGCGATGGCGCGGCTGTCGGCGGCGGGGGTCACGGTAGTGGAT
>JAEMSB010000222.1 GCA_016463045.1 Niveispirillum sp. | reverse complement strand
GGTACCAGCCGGGCGCATCGCGCGTGACCTGCAGGTTGGCGACGGGGGCGCCGGCAGCCTCCAGAATGGCCATGGCGTCGCCCTTGGCATCAAAGGCATCGACGGGGCGTTCGCCCTTGGACCAGTTGCGCGGGATCGCGGCACCGGCGCGCACGCCGGCCACCACCAGATCCTGGCCCTTTTCGGACCCGTCGCGGAAGGCGGGGCCAACCTCGAACAGGCCGACATCCTTGAAGCCCTTGGCGGCGTTGCGGCCAGCAGCGGGGACCAGCGTGCCCAGGATGGACGGGCGCATGACGGCCAGATCGGCGCTGATCGGGTTCAGCAGGCGCAGCTCATCCTTATCGCCATCGAACAGGGCCGCGACCTTGGGATCGACGAAGGACCATGTTACCGACTCGAGCAAGCCGCGCTCTGCGGCGGCCCGGCGGGCGTTGAAGCGGCGGCGCTGATCGGCGGTGAGCGCCGGGGCAGGGGTACCTACCTCACGCGGCAGCGGCGTGGCCGGGATCTTGTCGAAGCCGTTGACGCGCAACACCTCCTCCACCAGATCGGCCTCGCCCTCCACATCGCGGCGCCAGGACGGGACGTCCGCCACCAGCACGCCATCGTCACGGCGGGTGACATTGAAACCCAGGACGGACAGGATGCGGACCTGTTCATCGACCGGAACATCCACCCCGCCCAATGCGGCCACACGGGCCGGGCGCAGGGTCAGAGTGCGCTGCCAGGCGGGTTCGGTGCCGGTCAGGCTGACGGCGCCAGCGGAACCGCCGCACAGGTCCAGGATCTGGGCGGTGGCCAGCTCGACCTTTTCCAGGATGTTGGCCGTGTCCACGCCACGCTCGAACCGGTAGCGGGCGTCGCTATCCAGTTGCAGGGCGCGGCCCGCTTCGGCGATGCGTACCGGCTCGAACGTCGCCACTTCCAGCACGACATCGGTCGTCTCTGCGGTGACGCCCGTCGTCTCCCCACCCATGACGCCGGCCATGGAGATCATCTTGGCATCATCATAGATGCCGATCAGGCCGGCGGGCGGCGCATATTCCTTGCCGTTCAGCGCCAGCAGTTTGTCGCCTTCCGCCGTGGCGCGCAGGGTGATACCGCCGGTCAGCTTGGCCGCGTCGAAGACGTGCAGCGGGCGGCAGAGGTCCAGGCTGAAGTAATTGGTGATATCGACCAGGGCGCTGATCGGGCGCAGGCCCACGGCCAGCAACCGGTCGGCCAGCCATTTCGGGCTGGGGCCGTTCTTCACGCCACGGATAAGGCGGAAGGCGATCTGCGGGCAGCCGGGATGATCCAGCGTCACCGTCAGTGGATTGTCGAAGGCGGGCGTCACGGGCGTGGCGGCCAGCGGCTTCAGCGTGCCCAGGCCGGCGGCGGCAAGGTCGCGGGCCACACCGCGCACGCCGGCGCAATCGACGCGGTCGGGCGTCAGCGCAATCTCGATCACCGGATCGGACAGGCCGCGCCAGTCGGCGAAGGAACCGCCCACGGGCGCATCCTCCGGCAACTCGATGATGCCGTTATGTTCGTCGGACAGCAGCAGCTCCCGCTCCGAACACATCATGCCCCGGCTTTCCACGCCACGGATGGTGCCGATGGACAGGGTGTCGCCAGACACGGGGATCTTGGTGCCGGGGGATGCGAAGACCACCTTGATGCCCGCCCGCGCATTGGGCGCACCGCAGACCACCTGCACCGGCTCGCCGGCACCGGTATCGACCATGCACAAGCGCAGCTTGTCGGCATTGGGATGCTTTTCCGCCGACACGACATGGGCGATGCGGAAGGCGGCCAGTGCAGCACCCCGATCCTCGACCCCCTCCACCTCCAGGCCCAGGGCCGTCAGCGCATCGGTGATCTGGTCCAGCGTGGCATCGGTGTCGAGATGCGTCTTCAGCCAGGAAAGGGTGAACTTCATGTCAAATTCCTCGGGGATTCTTCGTGGCTGATCAGCGGGTGAGGCCCTGGGCCAGGTTCGGCTGGTCCAACGGCACGAAGCCGTAATGGCGCAGCCAGCGCAGGTCGGCGTCGAAGAAGGATCGCAGGTCGGGGATGCCGTATTTCAGCATGGCCACGCGCTCGATCCCCATGCCGAAGGCGAAGCCCTGGTACTTGGTGCTATCGATACCGCAATTCTCCAGCACCTTGGGATGCACCATGCCCGACCCCATGATTTCCAGCCAGTCGCCATGATTGCCCAGCTTCAGCTCCCCGCCCTTGCGCGAGCAGCCGATATCCACCTCTGCCGACGGTTCGGTGAAGGGGAAGAAGCTGGGGCGGAAGCGGATGGGCAGATCGTCGATCTGGAAGAAGGCGCGGCAGAATTCCAGGATGCAGCCCTTCAGATGGCCCATATGGATATCCTCGCCGATCACCAGACCCTCGATCTGATGGAAGACGGGCGTGTGCGTCTGGTCATAGTCCGACCGATAGGTGCGGCCCGGCGCAATGATGCGGATCGGCGGCTTGTTCTTCAGCATGGTGCGGATCTGCACCGGGCTGGTATGGGTGCGCAGCACGCGTGCCGCACCTTCTGCCGATGGCGGCAGATAGAAGGTGTCGTGCATCTGCCGGGCCGGATGCTCCGGCGGGATGTTGAGCGCCGTGAAATTATTGAAGTCGGTCTCGATATCCGGACCCTCGGCGACGGTGAAGCCCATGGCGGCGAAGATGGCGACCATCTCATCTACCGTCTGGCTGATCGGGTGGATCCGGCCTTGGGTTTCGGGGCGGGCGGCCAGGGTGACGTCGATCCGTTCCGACGCCAGACGGCGCTCAAGCTCGATACCTTTCAGTTCGCCCCGGCGGCCCTCAATCGCGGCCTCCACGGCAGTCTTGACGGCGTTCAGCGCCGCACCCCTTGCCTTGCGCTCCTCCGGGGTCAGGGAGCGCATGTCGCCCATCAGGGAAGTGATGGAGCCCTTCTTGCCCAGGACGGCAACCCGCACCTCTTCCAGGGCGGCGCTGTCATTGGCAGAGGCGATGGTGGCCAGGGTTTCGGCCTTGAGCGTATCGAGCGTGTCCATGAGGGGTCCGGATCAGGAAAGGGAAGGGGCGGAAGCCCCCGGTTGGAATTCGGTGAGCAGGGTGACGAGGGTGGCCCAGGGTGGTGGCAGGGCCAGACTGCGTATCTTGGCAACCAGCCGCTTGTCTGCTGTGACAAATCGAGCGCCCTGCTGTCGGGCCAGTACCACATAAACCAGATCATAGGCCGGGTGCCTCAGATTGCCTGCCATGGCCAGCGCCTCCGGCACCAAATCCCGACTGGGAAAGGAGATCGGGTTCAGGGCCAAGACGAACTGCAAGGCCCGCGATGCCTCCGCCGCCGTCATCTCCCCGCGTACAACGCGCATGGTCAGAAGATTGGCGATCTCGGCAAAGGCAAGGTCGGGAACCATGACCTGATGGTCGAGCAAAGCCCGCGCCTCGACCGACATCGGCTCTGGCAGGACCCATTTCGCCATCACGCTGGCATCAACGACAAGCCTCATCGCTCATCCCGCATATCGCGCAACAGGTCCTCCGACGGGGTCGTGATGCGCCCAGCCAAGCTTTCGCGGAACATATCCATGCGGGCCAGCAGTGCTGTGCGATCCGTCTGACCGGGCTGTATCACATCCGCCAGGACCGCCGCTGCCTCTTCCTCGACGGTGCGGCCCGAACGCAGGGCGCGGTCTTCTAGCCCCTTGATCAGGGCTTCATCATCGATGCGGATGGTCAGCGAACCCATGGCGTCCTCCGGTCCCGGTGGGGTCCCGATGATAGCACAGATGGCGGGCACAATATTGACCGCACAAGCAAAAGGGGGAGCGGGCCCGCCGGGCCTGCTCCCCCTTTCAACTTGCAACCGTTCTGAGATCCGTTACCGGAAATCAGGCGGCCTTGAGAGCAGCCTCAGCCTGTGCGCACAGGCTCTTAAAGCTCTCCGGCTCGCGGGCGGCGATGTCGGACAGGACCTTACGGTCCAGTTCGATGCCAGCGCGCTTCAGGCCGTGGATCAGGGTGCTGTACTTCAGCCCGTGCAGACGCGCACCAGCGTTGATACGCTGAATCCACAGGCCGCGGAAATCGCGCTTCTTGTTGCGACGGTCGCGATAGGCGTAACGAAGCGCCTTTTCGACCTTTTCAATCGCAACGCGATAGCACTTGGAACCGCGACCACGATAGCCCTTGGCGAGCTTCAGGATCTTCTTGTGACGGGCGTGAGTGGTGACGCCCCGCTTAACGCGTGCCATAGGTCAGTCCTCTCACTTAACCCGCAGGAAATTCTCAGCGATCTTCTCGCCGTCGGCCTTGAACATAACGAACGTACCACGCGCGTTACGCTTCATCTTCAGGGGGCGCTTGCTCATGCCGTGGCGCTTGCCGGCGGCCTGGGCCTTCACCTTGCCCGAAGCGGTGAACTTAAACCGCTTCTTGGCGCCCGAATGGTTCTTCAACTTGGGCATTTTCGGTCCTTCTTCACATGTGGACGGTGGGCATGCCCCGGGCTTCTCGCCCGGCCGCACCGTCCGATGGAGCGGGTGCTTATAGAGGAGGTGCCGGAACTTGGCAAGACGCCAAGGTAAGCGGAGTCCACATAGGCACCCGGCGTTGAGTTGTCATGTTCCCTCAAACGCCGGGCGCCGCCGTCCGGCGGCTTGGCTTACGCGCACATGGGTGCGCGGGCGCTCAACGCGCCAACCAAGCTGCGGTGAGTAAAACTCACCGCAGCTTGGTATCAATCCTCAAACGGATCGCGCATCAGGATGGTGTCGTCGCGTTCGGGGCTGGTGGACAGCAGGGTCACCGGGGCTTCGATCAGTTCCTCGATGCGGCGCACATATTTGATGGCGGCGGCCGGAAGCTGGGCCCAGGAACGGGCACCCTGGGTGCTTTCGCTCCAGCCTTCGAACACTTCATAGATCGGCTCCACCTGCGCCTGGGCCGTCTGGCCGGCGGGCAGATGCTGGATCACCTCGCCGTTCAGCTTGTAGCCTGTACAGACCTTCAGCTCGTCAAACCCGTCCAGCACGTCCAGCTTGGTCAGCGCGATGCCGGTGATGCCGCCGGTCTTGATGGCCTGGCGGACCATGACGGCGTCGAACCAGCCGCAGCGGCGCTTACGGCCCGTGACGGTACCGAACTCGTGCCCACGCTGGCCGATCTTGTCCCCGATCTCGTCATGGAGTTCGGTGGGGAAGGGGCCGGAGCCGACGCGCGTCGTGTAGGCCTTGGTGATGCCCAGCACATAACCGACCGTGCCCGGACCCATGCCCGACCCGGCAGCGGCGTTGCCGGCCACCGTGTTGGAGGAGGTGACGAACGGGTAGGTGCCGTGATCCACGTCCAGCATGGCGCCCTGGGCACCTTCGAACAGGATGCGCTTGCCCTGGCGGCGGGCCTCGTCCAGACGCTTCCAGACAACGGCGCTGTAGGGCAGCAGCTTGGGCGCCACCTCGCGCAGCTGGGCCAGGACCTCGTCCTTGGCTAACTCCTCGGCACCCAGGCCGCGCAGCAGGGCATTGTGGTGGAACAGCAGCTGTTCGACCTTGTGCTCCAGCACCGCCTCGTCAGCCAGATCGCAAACGCGGATGGCGCGGCGGGCCACCTTGTCCTCATAAGCCGGGCCGATGCCACGGCCCGTGGTGCCGATCTTGTTGACGCCGCGCGCTTCCTCACGCGCCTTGTCCACCGCAGAGTGCAGCGGCAGGATCAGGGCGCAGTTTTCGGCTACCAGCAGGGTGTCGGGCGTGATCGTCACACCCTTTTCCTGAATGGCGGCGATTTCCTTCAGCAGGGCCCAGGGATCGACCACGACGCCATTGCCGATCACCGACAGCTTGCCGGGGCGGACCACGCCGCTGGGCAGCAGCGACAGCTTATAGACCACGCCGTTGATCACCAGCGTATGGCCGGCATTGTGACCGCCCTGGAAGCGGACCACGACATCGGCCCGGCTGGACAGCCAGTCGACGATCTTGCCCTTGCCTTCGTCGCCCCATTGGGACCCGACGACCGCCACATTGGCCATGATATTCCTCGCTTGCGTGAGACGTCCGGGTCCGTGGCCCGGTTGGGCCCTTACCCTTGGTTGGTTTCGGTCAGGATGGTCAGACGGGCGTGGGCCCGTCCGCCGTCAGAAGATGTGAACAGGACAGGCGCTTGGCCTCCGCTACCAGATCAGTGGTCGCTTCCATGCCGGCAACCGTGTGCCAGCCCTGGGCGCGCAGGGCCTGCGCCTCGGCATAATCGGTGCCCAGCGGCAGCAGAACCCGTTTGACCGGCGATGGGCCGGGCAGGGCGCGCAGGACAGTGTCGGTATAGAGCGTGAAGCCCGTGGCGGGTTCGCCCACCGGGTCGGCCCCGCCGGTGCGATAGCGGCCACCGCGGCCCAGCTCGCCCCGCACACCGCGTGCGAAAATCGTGAAGCTGACGCCCGTCTGATATTCGAAACCGCGCATTTCCACGGGATCGATGGTGACGGACAGGCCCGGTGCCGCCGCTGCGATCAGGCGCACGACATCGGCCAGTTCCTGGCGCGCGGCCTTGGCCACATCGGGCAGGTCCACGGCGGACAGCCGTTCCACCGCCGCCGGGGCCGGGCCGCTGGCATTCAGTATAGACAGGAAAAGGGGGGCATGCGGGCCGGCGGCATCGGCCACGGCGGCGGCATCACGGTGATCCAATGCTGCACGCAGGCGGGCATAATCATCATCGGACAGGGACAGGGCGCAGGCCACGGCGGGCACCAGCGTCGGTACCGTCAGGTCGATGGAAATGCCCTTGACCCCCACCGATGACAGGGCGCTGGCGGCCAGCAGGATGATCTCTGCATCCGCCTCAGCCCGGTCGGGGCCGATCAGTTCCACACCGACCTGCCCGAACTGCCGTTCCTGACGCAGGCTGCTGCCCTTCACGCGCAACACCTGGCCGGCATAGGATAGGCGCAGCGGGCGCGGCGCCTTGCGCAGGCGGGTGGTGGCGATGCGGGCGACCTGCGGCGTCATGTCGGACCGCACGCCCATCATACGCTGTGACACCGGGTCCATGATGCGGAAGGTCTGGTTGGCAAGGCTGGCGGCGGAGCCGGACAGCAGCCCCTCCTCGAATTCCACCAGCGGCGGTTTCACCCGCTCATAGCCGTGGCGATGGAATTCCTTCAGCAGACGGCCTGTGACCTGCGCTTCATGCTCTGCATCCGGGGGAAGCAGGTCGCGCAGTCCGGTGGGCAACAGCGCCTTGGCCGCCAGGGCCTTGGTGGGCGTATCGGTCATGTCTTGAGCTTACCGATGGTGAGTGCCGTCAAGCGAAGGGAGGAACCCCAACACCGGTAACCGGTCTTAGCCCAGGGGCCGGTTTCTCGCAAATGCAAACACCCCGCATGGGCGGGCGGGCAGCCTTG
>JAEMSB010000221.1:5812-7399 GCA_016463045.1 Niveispirillum sp. | reverse complement strand
GGGTAGATCAGGGCCGATGTCACGGCGCGGGCCACCCTCCCCTGCCGATCCAGCAGCAGGCACAATTGTTCCAGGACAAGGTCAAGCGCGCCCGCCCCCTCTCCCGCCCGCAGCATGGCGGTGTAGAGCGGGGGAAACCCACCGGCTTGTGCCACGGCATCGCCCAGCCCCCGCCCGGCGCGTAGCCGCTCCAGCGCCACGGTCAGCCGGGGCCGCAGCGACGACGGGGCCAAGCCATCGGCCAGCAAGGCCAACGCCCGCTCCAGCGGTAAACCGGCACGCAGCAGCAGGCGCAGTTCCTTGGTTACCAGCAGCAGATCACCTGTCCGGGCCAGGGCAGGCACCAAAGTTCGGCCCGCCACTGCCGACACACGCACCGGATGCCAGCCTTGCCCCCGAAGCCAGTCGAGCACCGCCTGCTGGCCAGCGGCCTCCATCCGGCCACCATGTTCGCCGCCGGCGGCGTCAAGCGCGATGTAGGTGAATTGCGGCATGTGGCCGTCACTCCCCCGTTTCGGTCACGCGCGCGACCTCGGCGAAACTGGTGAGACCCGCCAGCACGCGCGACAGCCCGTCCTGGCGCATGGTGCGCATGCCGATGGTCTGGGCGGCGGCCTCAATGACGCCGGTCGCAGCCCGAGCCACCACCAACTGTCGCATCGCGTCATCCAGGCGCAATGTTTCAAAGATACCGGCCCGCCCGCTATAGCCCGTGCCGCCGCAATGGTCGC
Organism: Niveispirillum sp.; assembly: GCA_016463045.1. Taxonomy (GTDB): domain Bacteria; phylum Pseudomonadota; class Alphaproteobacteria; order Azospirillales; family Azospirillaceae; genus Niveispirillum. The sequence continues at coordinate 6,668 of JAEMSB010000221.1, read as the reverse complement.
AACCGACCGGTGCCATCAGCAGGGGCGCGGGCGCACCCGGCGACAGCAGTCCTGCGTCGTGCAGGGCCGCCAGCGCTGCTGCATCCGCCGGTTCCGGCTGCTTGCAGCGTGGGCAGAGCAACCGCACCAGCCGTTGTCCCACCACCCCGCGCAGGGTAGAGGCGATGAGAAACGGCTCCACGCCCATTTCGATCAGGCGGGTCACCGCCCCTGCGGCGCTGTTGGTGTGCAGGGTGGACAGGACCAGATGTCCGGTCAGGGCGGCCTGCACGGCAATGTCCGCGGTTTCCGCGTCGCGCGTTTCGCCCACCAGAATCACATCTGGATTCTGACGCAGCATGGAACGCAGGACAGCGGCGAAGCCCAGACCGATGGCTGGATGCACCTGCACCTGATTGACCCGCGCCATCTGATATTCGACCGGGTCTTCCACGGTCAGAACCTTACGGGTCTGGGCATCAATCAGGCGCAAAGCCGCATAAAGCGACGTCGTCTTGCCGCTGCCGGTGGGGCCGGTAACCAGAACCAGCCCATGCGGACTGGCCATCATCCGGCGCAGCGCAATTTCGTCCCCGGACGACAGGCCAAGCGCTGGCAGGTCCTTGGCACCGACCGACCCGTCCAGCACGCGGATCACCACACTTTCCCCATGAACCGTGGGCAAGGTCGATACACGCAGATCAATGGATCGCGCGCCCAAGCGGTGCCGGATACGACCATCCTGGGGCAATCGCCGTTCCGCAATATCCAGTCCGGCCAGAATCTTGATCCGGCTGACCATGGCGCGCGCCAGCGACAAGGGCGGCGGCGGGCGGTTATGCAGCACGCCATCAATGCGGTAGCGTAGGACCAGCGT
>JAEMSB010000221.1:0-5802 GCA_016463045.1 Niveispirillum sp. | reverse complement strand
GCTCAATATGGATATCGGACGCCCGTGCCTTCACGGCTTCTTCAATGACATGAACAACGAGCCGGACCACCGGCGCCTCGCTGGCCTGATCCTTCAGTCGGTCAACCGCGTCATCATCCGCGCCATGATCATCGCCGGCATCGCCAACAATGCGGTCCAGCGTGCTGGCGCCACCGCCGAACCGCTCCTGAAACAGGGCCTCCCATTCAGGCGCTGGCATGAAACCTAACTGGACGGGTGCACCCAAGCTCAATGCCGCCAGTTCGACAACCTCATCTGTAACCGGGTCGCAGGCCGCCAGCAGGACGGCATCCTCCTCCACTGCGACGGGCAGCACACGTTTGGCCCGCAGCCAATCCGGGGACAGCGGGGGCAAAGCTTCCGGCGCTTCCCCCAGGTCGGCCAGACGCAGCAACCGCATCCCATGGTGACGCGCCAAGGCCATTGCCCGGTCCAGCGGCGTGATCAGGCCAAGATCGACCAGCACCTGCTCAACAGACTTGCCCTCCGCCTGGGCGGTGGCCTCTGCCTGACGAAGGTCAACAACGCTGATACGGTGTTCCGTCGATAGGTTGTCCAATATCGTCATGGCTTAGGTCGCTAAAGGTCGCGCTTCGGCAGGGTGTCCATCCCTATGACTTATTTTCGTAATAGTATCATGACCTAATTACTTCATTATTATGACAGTCCGGATGTTGATTACAGATTAATGACAGCCAAAGATAACGCTTGTGTTTGCCAGAGTGGCAGCTGCAACTTCCAGCGCATTTCAGCCACCGGAATGAAAATGAACACCCCAGTTGTCTTCCGGACCCAAGCCTGTGCTGCGGCGGCCCTGGTCCTTCTGTCAGGCTGTGCCGGGCAGCAGGCCATGCCGGACAAGAAGAAGCCGCTGCCGTTGGAAAATCTGGGTCTTTCCATCGCGGCCCGCAGTGGCAGCACCCCGGCCGCGGGACCTGCACGATCATCGGCCACGCCGACGCCGGTCATCATCAAGGCACCAGATGCACGCGCACCGGTCACGGGGGACATGCTGGCCCTGCCGCCGGGGCCCACCCTGCATCTGCGTTTCACCGATGCGCCCCTGGCCGCGTTGGTGGAAACGATCCTGGGGGACATGCTGGGTCAGCCGCATTCGGTGGACACGTCCCTGCAGGGGCTGGTCAGCATCGATAGCGGTCGGGAACTGTCCCCGCGTGAGGCGGTTCGACTGCTGGAGTCCGTACTTGCCAGCAACGGGGCGGCGATGTTACGCGCCGCCGATGGCACCATTGCCGTGGTACCGTCGGCAGAGCTGGCAGGCCGAACCCTGGGTCTGGCGTCCCCGGCGGCACCGGGCCATGCGATCTCTGTCCTTCCGCTGCGCCATATCGCCCCGGATGTCGCCCGCGCCCTGGTGGAACCATTGGTCAAGAACGGCACCGTCACAGCCGATCCACGGCTGAAGGTCCTGATTGTCGGGGGGCCGGGTCCGGAACGGCTGGCAGCGGCAGAGTTGCTGCGGGGTTTCGATGTCGATTGGATGGCGGGCAGTTCGGTCGGCCTGTTCCCCGTGTCCCAGGCGGCTCCCGCCTCCATCGCGCGGGAGATACGGGCGATCCTGGGCGATGCGGGTTCGCAGCAGGATGCAGGTGCCACACGCGTCCTACCGCTGGAGCGGATGAACGCCATCCTGGTCATCGCCGCCGATCCTACCCAGTTGGACATCGCGGCCGGTTGGGTTCAGCGGCTGGACATGGGCGATGCCGTCACCCCGCGCCTGCATGTGTTCAGCCTTGCCAATGCCGATGCCACCAAGGTCACCCGGCTGCTGAACCGCCTTTTTGGCGCCGGCAATGGCAATGACAGCCCAGTGCCTGCCGGGCGCCCCATCGCCAGCCTGTCCACGCCCACCGGTGACGGCGCTGCCGGGACAAGCGACAGTCAGACTCGACTGGCCGCCGTCGCCGCCGATGCCGGGGGTGCCTCCCCTCGCGAAGAGGTGCAGCCCGTCGCGGCGGATGGCATCCGCATCGCCGCCGATCCGGCCAACAACAGCGTGCTGGTCTATGCCAGCCCCCGGCAGGCAGAGATTGTCGGCGAGGCTGTGCGCAAGCTGGATGTCGCCCCCTCACAGGTACTGATCGAGGCGACGATTGCTGAAGTGACCCTGAACGATGCCCTACGCTATGGCGTGCAGAGCTTTCTACGCGGCGATGGCGGCGACATCCAAGGCGGTATCACACGCAACAGCGCCACCAACAGTCTTCGCCCCGTGACACAGGTTCCAGGCTTCAATCTGCTGCTGTCGCGCAACGGCGATCCGCGCGTGGTGCTGTCCGCACTGGACGAAGTGACGGATGTGCGAGTCGTTTCCTCGCCGCAGGTGGTGGTGCTGGACAGCCAAGTCGCACAGCTCCTGGTCGGTGACCGCGTACCCATCCTGACCCGCTCGGCACAGTCGGTGGACAATCCCGACGCGCCCATCGTGTCCCAAGTGGAATATGTGAATACCGGCGTCATGCTGCGCGTCGTCCCCCGCATCAGCCAGAGCGGCAAGGTTAGCATGGAGGTCTATCAAGAGATCTCCAACGTGTCATCGACCCGCGACAGCGGCAACCTGACCCCGACCATCAGCCAGCGGCAGATCACCTCCAATGTGGCCATCGACAATGGCCAGACCGTAGTGCTGGGGGGGCTGATCTCTGAAACACAGCAGCAGGGGCGGGACGGCATCCCTATCCTGTCAGGCCTGCCGGGTGTCGGTGCGCTGTTCGGCGAACGGCGCAACAGCAGCGTGCGCACCGAACTGATCGTCTTCATCACACCCCGTGTCATCCGCGACGAGCGGGAGGCCGAGGCGGTGACGGCAGAAATGGTCTCCCGCCTGAAGGCGATCCAGCCGCCGGCACGATAGGCCGCAACCATCAAAAAGGGGGCGGCGCCTGGATGGTACCGCCCGCTTTTTCATGGCTATATCAATCCTGGAAGATAATCAGGTCGTCCTTTTCCGTGGCGGGATCAAGGACCAGCGGGCCATTGCGCACATCGCCATCGCCGGTGGGCGTTGTCATGGTCGGGGCGATGTCCAGGCGGTGACGATCAACCAGGGCCGCGACACCAAAGACCGGACGGTCGGCGAACAGGTAGGTGCCGGACCGATCGCCCACCACCTGCACCAGATCGGCGGCGTTCCGGCCGCTGATACCCGCCACGCTGCCGCTGGCATTGAAGCGGCCCGTGCCACGATAGGTCAGCGCGCCCGCACGCACGTCCAGGCCCGTCGCCGTGCCGGAGCTGCTCAACAACAAGGTCCGGGACAGGGTCAGCGGGCTGGTGCTGGCGATGGAGCTGGTACCGGACAGGCTGGCCGCCTCTGCCGTCACGCCGGCCAGCCGCAGGTCGGTGCCGGCACTGGCCGTCAGCGTACGGGCGGCAACGGTGCCCAGAGTGACAGCCTTGCCGCCCGTGATGGTGACATCCTGCGTGGCGGTGATGGCGCCCATGGTCAGCGCACCCGTCCCCGTCAGGTTGACATTGGTGGCGGTGACAGCGCCCAGGCGCATCTCGCCACCCGCACTGGCCGTCAACGTGCGTGCGGCGACCGTGCCCAGCGTGACTGCCTTCGCCCCGGTGACGCTCACGTCCTGTGTGGCGGTGAGGGCACCGGTGGTCAGGGCGTCGGACGCCTTCAGGGTCACGGCGGTAGCGGTCAGACCGGCGGTGGTCAGGCGCGCGCCGTCCAACGCCAGGGCACCGGCAACCGTCAGCGGTGCAGCAGCATCAATGCGCCCACCCCTGACATCCAAGCCCGTCAGCCCGGTGACCGCACCGCCCAGGCCCACGGCACCGGCGCCTGCACGGACATTCAGGCGATAGGGGCCGGCCAGGGCACTGGTGAAGGTCACGCCATCGGCAGCGGCACCGGCGGTCGCGATGGTGCTGTCAGCGGCCAGGGTCACCGGCCCGCCTAAGCGGATATTCCCGCCGGCAGTACTGCTCAGGTCACCGTTCAGCGTGATGGCACCGGCATAATCCTGAAGACCCGTGGTCCGCACCCCCCGCAGGGACAGGGTGGAACCGCCCACCGACAGCAGCTTCAGCGCGCTGGTAGCGCCAACGGCACCGCCGATACCCACGGCACCGCGTCCGGCATCGACCACCAGGGCATAGGCGCCGTCCACAGTCCCGATCAGGCGAATATCGTCATTCCCATTGCCGGCGGTGACTATGGTGCTGTCACCGGCCAGGGTCAGCGGGCCAGCCACCCGGATCGCACCGCCCGTGAGACTGACCAGATTACCGTTCAGCATGACAGCGCCAGCATAGTCCTGAAGACCCGTGGTGCGCACATCGCGCAGGGAAACGTTGGACCCGCCGGCGGCAAACAGCTTCAGGGCGCTGGTCGCACCGACGGCACCGGCCACACTGACGCGGCCCGCACCTGCATCCAGCCACATGGCATGGGGACCGTTCACTGTCCCCGTAAGGTTGATGTCGTCACCAGCAAAGCCGGCAGTGACGATGGTGCTATCGCCGGTCAGGGTCACCGGCCCGGCGATGCGGACCGCGCCCCCGACCGTGCTGACCAGATTGCCACCCAATGACAGGGCGCCAGCATAATCCTGCCGGCCCGTCGTCGTTACGTCGCCCAAGGTGATCCGGCTGCCGGCGGCGGAGAACAGGGTCAGGGCGCGCGATGCGCCAATGGCGCCGCCAGCGCTGACCGTCGCTGCACCAGCATCAGCCATCAGGCTGTAGGCACCATTGACGGGGCCACCCAGGCGGATGTCGTCGCTGGCGTAACCGGCAGTGACGATGGCGCTGTTACCAGCCAGGGTCAGCGGGCCACCCACGCGGATGGCACCGCCAACATTGCTGACCAGATTACCAGCCAGGGTGATGGCGCCGGCATAATCCTGCTGCCCCGTCGTCGTTACATCGCGCAGGCTAATGGTACGACCACCGATGGACAGCAGCCTCAAGGCCTGGCGCCCTCCCACCGACCCGGCGAGGGTCACGGCACCTTGCCCAGCATCGAGCAGCAGACCCTGGGCACCGTTGATGGTTCCGCCGATGTGAACATCGTCCCCGCCATTGCCGGCGGTCACGATGGCGCTACCACCGGTCAATGAAACATCGCCAGCGATGCGGACAGCGCCACCAAGGGTCGAGACCAGAGTACCGTTCAGCGTAACGGCACCGGCGTAATCCTGAAGACCCGTCGTGGTAACGTCGCCCAGGCCGACACGCGAACCACCAGCCGCCAGGAGCTTCAAGGCGCTGGTCGCACCAACGGCACTGCCAAGCGTCACCCGACCGCTGCCGGCGTCGAGTTGCAACGCATAGGGACCGTTTACAGCGCCGGTCATGGCAATGTCGTCGCCTGCACTGCCGGCGGTGACTACGGTACTGTCGCCCGTCAGCGTCAGGGGGCCGGCGACGCGGACGGCGCCGCCGACGGTCGAGACCAGGGCACCATTCAAGGTGACGGCACCAGTATAATCCTGCTGCCCCGTCGTGGTGACATTGCCCAGGCTGACCCGCGAACCGCCAGCCGCCAGCAGCTTCAGGGCACTGGTCGCACCAACGGCACCGCCCAGCGTCACCCGACCGCTGCCGGCGTCGAGCTGCAACGCGTAAGGGCCGTTCACGGCACCGGTCACGGCAATGTCGTCATTGGCACTGCCGGCGGTGACTACGGTACTGTCGCCCGTCAGCGTCAGGGGGCCCGCGACGCGGATGGCACCACCGACCGTCGACACCAGGGCGCCGTTCAGGGTGACGGCGCCGGCATAATCCTGAAGGCCCGTGGTCGTAACG
>JAEMSB010000732.1:1060-2025 GCA_016463045.1 Niveispirillum sp. | reverse complement strand
GTAGATGCTTACATGGGTGAAGGCGGCGACGGCGCCCCGGTGCTGGGCTCCATCGGTTTTGATGCCACGCTCACCAGCCTGTTTGTGCCCCTGCTGGCGGGACGCAAGGTGACACTGCTGACGCAAGGCGGCGAATTGGACGCCCTGTCGTCGTTAAGGCGACGGTCGCGAAACTTCGACTTTGTCAAAATCACCCCGGCCCATCTGGAAGTGCTAAACACAATGGTCGGTAAAGAACCACCACAGGACATGGCAAAGTTCCTGGTGCTGGGGGGAGAGGCCTTGTTAGCGGGTGCCATCAACCCCTGGCTGCACGGCGGCCAGGTGCGGGTAGTCAACGAATATGGCCCAACGGAAACCGTCGTCGGCTGTTGTGTGCATATCGTAGCCGATCCGGTGGAAGGCGTTGTTCCCGTTGGTCGGCCCATCGCGGGCACCCGGCTTTATGTGCTGGACCGCGACCTACAGGTGGTCCCGCCGGGCGTTCCAGGGGAGTTGTTCATTGGTGGCGCTGGTTTGGCGCGCGGCTATCTGGGTCGCCCCGACCTGACGGCGGCGGCCTTCATCCCAGATGCTTTTGTGCAGACGGTCGGGGCAGCGCCCGGCGACCGCCTATACCGGACAGGGGATCGGGCCCGCTATCTTGCCGATGGCACATTGGTCTTTCTGGGGCGGCTGGATCGTCAGATAAAGTTGAATGGCTTTCGCATCGAACTCGGCGAGATTGAAATAGCGCTGGCCAGGCAGCCGGGCGTGCAAGAGGCAGTGGTCCTGCTGCGCGAGGATCAGCCCGGTCTGCCGCGTCTGGTCGCCTATCTTCGTTGGGACACGGTGCCGCCCGACGGCGGGATCGAGAGCTTGCGCCGGGATCTTCATGCAGTCCTGCCGCATTACATGGTGCCGTCGGTGTTTTTGCCCCTGGATGCGTTCCCGCTGACCACCAATGGCAAGATTGATCGCGCCCT
>JAEMSB010000732.1:0-1050 GCA_016463045.1 Niveispirillum sp. | reverse complement strand
CCCTGCTGCCGGTGCCCGATCTAGCAACGTCGCGCCAAGCCGATACCTATGTCCCACCACGCACAGAGCTGGAGCGGGAGATGGTGACCATTTGGCGGGACGTGCTTGGTGTCGACGCTGTCGGCATCAACGACAATTTCTTCGACATCGGCGGCAACTCCCTGTTGCTGTTGAAGGTGGGGGTGCGGATGGAACATCTGATGCCCCGGGACGACGTGGTGATCGAGTTCTTCCGCTACCCCACTATCGCCGCCTTGGCACGGTTCATCAGCGGGGGCACCGTCCCTACAGCCCCCGTTGATGCAGGCCAGGTGCAAGATCGTACCAATCGGCAGCGCGCTGCCGCGCGCCAACAGGCGGCCCGCCGTCTGCAGACACGCGGTTAACATGCGGACGTGCAGTTCAGGAGTTTGACGGATGAGTGGCGAAGCCTTGCGTGAAGAACAGGACGGTATCGCCATTATCGGTATTGCCGCCCGCATGCCGGGCGCTCCGGATGTCGACAGTTTCTGGCGCAATCTCTGCGCTGGGGTGGAGTCCATCTCCGGCTTTAGCGAAGCGGAACTGATTCAATCCGGTCAAGATCTGACGTCCATCCGCCATCCGGACTTTGTTGCGGCGAAAGGCATCCTGGAGGATGTCGATCTGTTCGACGCCAACTTCTTCGGCATCGCACCGCGAGAGGCCGAATTGATGGACCCGCAGCACCGCCTGATGATGGAATGTGCCTGGGAGGCTATGGAACATGCCGGGCACGACCCGGCGGCATTTCCAGGACGCATTGCCGTGTTCACCAGTGCTGGCATGAACACCTATTTCCCGTTCAACCTATTGCCAAATCGGGAATTGATGGAGCGTGTGGGCGGATTTCAGCTCTCCATTTTCAATGACAAGGATTTTGTGCCCACCCGCATCGCCTATGCCATGAACGTGGATGGGCCAGGGGTGGATATAGGCACCGCCTGCTCCTCCTCCCTGGTCAGCCTGCATTTCGCCTGTCAGCATCTGCTGACATATCAGGCTGCCCGACCAGCACCATGTCAGCCTGAT
>JAEMSB010000731.1 GCA_016463045.1 Niveispirillum sp. | reverse complement strand
CGTTGACGATGAAGGTGCCGTTGTCCGTCATGAGCGGCATGTCGCCCATGTAGACATCCTGCTCCTTGATGTCCTTGACCGACTTGGCGCCGGTATCGGGGTCCACGCCATGGACCACGCCGCTTTTCTGCCCGCCCAGCAGAACCTGTCCGCCACCGGGCAGCGCCGCCAGGATGGGGGAGGCGGCATAGTCCAGATCCGGCCCCCGCTCCTTGGGACAGGAGGGATGGTCGCCCATCATGCAGGCCACGTTCCAGGCATCGTTCGCCACCGTCTGGCGCAGCCAGCGGCGCTGCCCGGTCTTCAGGTCAAAGGCCATCAGGGCATCGCTGTTGCCGTCCGCCGGGCTGGCATAATTCTCCCCCGACCCGACATAGAGCAGGCCGCGCGCCGCATCCACGGCGGGGCTGTTCCAGACAGGTGCCCCCGACGGGCCCAGGATGGGCGTGCCTACGCTGGTCCTGCCCTGTTCGGTCGGCTCGTTCGGGATCGTGTGGCTTTTCCAGACGGGCTGGCCCGTGGCCGCATCCAGGGCCGCCACCGCCCCCCGGAAGGTGCAGCAGGGATAGGCGGGGTCCGCTGGCGCCGTCACCTCCAGCGAGGAGACGGGCACATAGAGCCGGCCCGCATGCAGGGCCGGGCTGCCGGTGATGGTGGCGCTGGAATGGTCATCGACTTTGGTGACCCAGACCTCTGCGCCCGTCCGCATATCCAGCGCATAGGCCCGCGCCAGCACATCCCCAAAATAGAGCAGGGGCCGGGCAGGGGCCTGACCCTTGGTCCAGCTATCCAGCACAATGGCCGTCCGCACCTCTGCCTTGGCCTGATAGGTCCAGCGCACACAGCCGGTGTCCAGGTCGAAGGCATAGACGGTGCCATCCTTGCTGCCCACGAAAACGGCCCCCAGGCCGATGGCCGGCTGTGACCGGGCGCGCATGGCATTGGGGAAGGCGAAGGCCCATTTCAGGCGCAGCTTCGGCACATCCGCCGCCATCAGCCCCGCCGTCTTTGCCGGCACAAACCGGCTGGTATCATGGCCCCAGCCGACAGGCGCGGGCGGACGGTCCATGTCGAAGCGGGCGGCAGCCCCCTCGCAACGCGGCGGCATCGGGTCGGTGGCGGCGCTGTCCAGCTTCTGCCGCGACAGGTACTCGGCAATCTGCTGCCGCTGTTCGCGCGACAGGTGGGCCGCCTGGGCCTGCATCATGCCATCATTCATGGCGCTGAACAGCATGGACGGCGTCATCATTTCCAGCCAGGTGCGGTGCGGCGCCTTATAGACCCCGCCCTGATGACAGCCGGCGCAGTTCTCCTGATAAAGCAATGCACCCGGCATCTTTTCCGGATCGGCAAAGGCATCCCGCCCCGCCTGGAACTGATCCACGGACTTCACCGTCTCCCCACCCGGCGGCGCCGCGAAGGCCGGAAGGGCCAGCGCCAACCAAAGGGCAGCCATTGGCAGCGCGCCTTTTATGCACAAGGTCATCTCCATCCCCAGATTGAATTGTCATTATGTGTTTTTATGAAGGTATATTTTTATACAAAAAATCGCCATAGAGAATGCGGACTTGATGCTTGTTTGTATTTTTCATAATATACATTATCAATTTTTTTGCTATGTAGGGGGGGTCTATTTTGAAGTGCGACTCTTCTTTATAATCAGATGGTTAGCAATGGAGGCTGCCATGGGAGAGCACTATTCGCACCTAAGCTTGGTGAAACGGCGCCGGAGAGGCGAAGCTGTATGCCCTGCTCGCTGTGGCACGGCGGCACCGCCGTCGTCAGAAAGGCCGCAAGCCTCGGACCTCGGTGATCCCGGCAGACCGGTGGATTGGAGCCCACCCGGCGGAAATCGGTGATCGCAGCCAGTTCGTCCATTCGGAGGCGGATCTGGTGATCTTTGCGCGCAAGCATGGCAAGGCTAATGTCACCTCGCTCCAGGAGCGGCAAACCCGATATCTGCTGTTACTGGGCAATGAGGACCGCCGGTCCACCGACGCATGTCCCGCATCACTAGTGCTCTGCCCCCC
>JAEMSB010000730.1 GCA_016463045.1 Niveispirillum sp. | reverse complement strand
GAACGAGGGGGCGAACCAGAACCGGCAGGTCATTCCCGTGCATGTCGTGCTGCCGCCGCGCGCCATGCTGCTGGACGTGGCAGGCCCGACAGAGGTGTTGCGCCGCGCCGGGGTAGAACAGGACCGGCTGCGGTTCGAGCTGAACTTTGTCGGGCCGGAGCCTGAAATGTCCAGTTCGGTTGGCCTCGTCCTCTCCCACATCGCGCCCCTGCCCGACCGGTTGCCCGATGACGCCATCATCATGCTGTCGGGCAATATCGATCCGCTGCCAGGACAGGATGTGCGGGCCGATAATGTGCAGGAACAGGTGATCGTTGACTGGCTGCGCCGCATGGTGCGACCCGGCCATCTGATCCTGTGCATCTGTTCGGGTGCGGTGCTGGCCGCCCGCGCCGGCCTGATGGAGGGCCGGGCCTGCACCACGCATCACAGTTCGTATGAGGAACTGCGGCAGGCGGCCCCCGGTTGCCGCGTCATGGAAAACCGGCTGTTCGTGGAGGATGGCAATTGCTGGAGCAGTGCCGGCATCACCGCCGGCATCGATCTGGCCCTGCATTTCATCGCCCGGCGCTGCGGCCCCGGCGTGGCGGCGGCGGTCGCCCGCTATCTGGTCGTCTATATGCGCCGGGCCGGGGCCGATCCGCAGCTTTCACCCTGGCTGGAGGGGCGCAACCATCTACATCCCGCCATCCACCGGGTTCAGGATGCCATTTCCGCCGATCCGGCGCGGGAATGGTCACTGGCCACCCTGGCCGACATCGCCCATGCCAGCCCCCGCCACCTGTCCCGCCTGTTCCGCGAACATGCCGGCATGACGGTGCCGGATTATGTGAACCGGCTGCGGGTCGGCCTGGCCCGCCGGATGATCGAGAATTCGCGCCTGGATATGGAGGCGGTGGCCGAACGGGCGGGCTTCGGCTCCACCCGGCAACTGCGCCGCGCCTGGGGCCGCCTTCACGACGCCCCGCCCAGCGCGGCACGGCGTATGGGCTGAGGGGCCGCTGCTGGACAAGATGGCCACTGCCCCGTCCTGCGCCTATCCGAAATTCAGCAGCCCCGGCGCCTTGTCGATGATCTCTTCCAGGATCAGTTCGGCCGTCTCCAGGTCTCCCTTCAACTTGTCACCCATGGTGGCTGCATATTCGGGCCGGCGCAGCTTTTCCGCCGCATCGTGCAGGCTGCGCAGTTCGGAGATGAAGATGTCGCGGGCCCCCATGGGCAGCATGGTCTTGGCCGACAGCACAAAGAAGAACCGCATCGACGCCCGGACCAGAAGGCCCAGCATCAGCGTATCCAGCCGCGCATATTCCTCTTTCAGGTCATCGACCCGCGCCGTATCGACGGATTTAAGGCGCCCTTCGATCAGGATGCACAGCGCCCTGAACTCCCCGACCTTGTTGCGGAAGTCGTTATAGGCCAGGAAACTATCCTTGGCCGCCTCTTCTTCCGCCTGCTTAGCCAAGCGAATGGCCTCGCGCGCCTGACCTTCCAGGGCGCCCAGCAGGTCCTGTACTTCCTTGCGGGTATAGGTGCGCTTCATGATCGGGGTTATCGCCACCAGCCGGAGCATCATTGCGGCCCCTATATAGGCGGTTGTGACGCCGACCGAAAGAGTTCCCGCATGAATGGCTGTCAGGGTGGGGGCGCGGGGGACGCCACAGGCATGGTGTTTCCGAAGGGGCTAACATATGCTTTGAAGGGGATGGCGCAAACCAATCTTAAATCAAAGTGTGTGAAAGGACTAAGTTTTCAGCTTTGTTTTCTCAGAAAGACTATTGGACCGGATTTTGGATTCAGGCATATTGCGCCAGCAATGGTTGCCATTCTGGCAACTCAAAGAGATATCGTGCCGGAGCGCTAGCCTATGATTATGACTGATCATGCTGCCAATGTCAGTGTCCCAAGCGACGACCGCCCCACGAAGGCACGATGGACAAAGCCGATATTAAATTCCATGCCGGTGAAGAACACCCACTTCAGCACCGGCCCTAACGCTGACGGCATGACGGCTGAGGACCCGAGTTGAAAGA
>JAEMSB010000729.1 GCA_016463045.1 Niveispirillum sp. | reverse complement strand
GGATATGGTGACGCCGGTCCTGTCCTTCGGCGATCTGTCGGGGGCCGGCGGGGTGCTGGGAACCAACAGCCTGCAGGGCAAGCGCCTGTCGGTCAGCTTCCGCCGCGACGAGATCAAGATCGAACAATCCCGCCGCTACTCCCCCACCGGTTATGATTCGGTGAAGGGCCGTGTGCATCCGACCGGGCTGGTCATCGTCCCCATCGAGATTGGCGGGATGGTGGTCAACGGTCTGGTGGATACAGGGGCCGAGCGATCAATGTTCAACCCCGTGCTGCTGCGGGCGTTGCAGGAACGTGGAAAGCCAGCCGAACTGGTTGGCAAGATCGAGGTCATCAATCTGGCGGGCGAAACGCGCATTGGCGAGGTCTTCCTGTTGCCACGCGTGAGGATCGGGCCGGTCAGCGTCTCCGGTCTTCCGGCGACATTGGTCGATGCCCATGCCTACACCGCCCTGGGGCTGGAGGATGAACCGGCCTTTATCCTGGGTATGGACGTCCTGGGGCTGAGCGATGGATTCGCCCTGGATTTCGGGACCGGCAGCCTGCATCTGCGCATGCGGATGACGGCCAGCGGCGCGCCTCCGGGGCCTTCTCGCCTGGGTGATCGCGGAACAAGGGCGGGTCGTGATTGAATCAAGTTCAAGTCTTCGCGTGACCAACTGGGAATAAAATTCCGTGTCGGGACTGACACACATGGCAGAGGATCAGAATCCGCGGGAGCGTTATCCCTGTTCCTGACATGACAGCAAATGCGACCTCGGCTATTAGTGAAGGGTCCGGAGTTGATGTCATGAATTCGCTGAAGACCGCCCTTTTCGCCGTTTGTTTCGGCCTCGTCACCGCCCCTGCCCTGGCGCAGGATGCGGGCGCGCCCGATTCCGAACTGCCCAGCGCGTATCTTCAGGGATTGTCGGGTCGCTATGTTGGTGGTGCGGCGGGTAACGCCACTACCTATGGATTGGGCAACGCCAATCCGGGCCTGACCGCCGGCTCCGACTGGCATCCGATGGAAAGCTTCCGGCTGGAACTGGAATATGCCTATCGCGATCGCGATTCGGCCTTGCTGACGGCACCCAGTGTCGATGGCGCCATCGGATCACCGGGCACCATGGCCAATGCCCGCGTCAATATGAAGGTCACCGACTGGCTGACGCCCTATGTCGGAATTGGCATGGGCTGGACCCGGACGGAGGCCGAACGGCTTGCCATGGGCTATTCCGATGCCCGCGCCGATAGCTTTGCCTATCAGGGCGTGGTCGGCCTGTCAGTGCCGGTCAGCGGCAGCTTCTCCTTCTTTGCCGATGGCCGCTACGTACGCGGTGGGGAGCCCAGCTTTACCGCCACCGACGATTTTGCGACGCACGGGACGGCACAGACCTGGTCGGCGCTGGCCGGCGTACGCTTTACCTTCGGCAAGTAATCAGGTCCCTTCAACCGGCTCCCGCCCGGCCTTGCCACCGGCTGCGGGCAATCCGCGTCCCTTGGATATTGCCTGCCCACCCAGCTTGGCCCGCACGGCATCAATGGCCCGTTCCACCTTCGCCCGTTGAAGCTGTCCGGGATCGGCCAAATCCGGCGGGTCGGCATCACGCGGGTCCGTCAGGTCGTGGCAACCGATCCCCAGCAACCGGAACCGCCGCCCATCGCATTCAGCCCGCAGCAGATCGCGGCCCGTGCGGAAGATGCGGTCGGCCAGCTGCGTTGGGGATGACAGGCGCTGGTTACGGGTGATCAGCTTGAAATCCGGTGTCTTCAGCTTCAGCGTGACCGTCAGGCCGGCATGCCCCCCGGCCTTCATCCGTTTCGACACCTTCTCCGCCAGCGGCCACAACTCCCGCTCCAGCTCCTCCAGCGCCGACAGATCGGTGTTGAAGGTGGTTTCGGAGGAGATGCTTTTCATCGGGCTGTGCGGGGTGACGCGGCGATCATCCTGCCCGCGGGAAAAATGGTAGAGCCGCATGCCCATGGAGCCATAACGGCGCACCAGTTACTTCATCTCCATTTCGCGAATCTGGCCTATGGTACGAATAC
>JAEMSB010000220.1 GCA_016463045.1 Niveispirillum sp. | reverse complement strand
GGCCATGACCCTGATCTGTCGGCAAAGCTGCGCCGGATCTTTGATCGCCGCGACCCGACCCAGGCGGGCAGCATTCATCTTCTGGGCCTTGGCAGCCTGCATGAGAAACTGGGCACCCGTTGGCAGGCTGTTGCGGCCCGTGTGCATCAACTGACGGCTAAACTGCTGGACCAGCATTTGACGCCGCACGATGCCTGGTTCCGACATGGGGAGGAGGCCTATGTCGTCGTCTTCGCGCAGTTGGGGACGGAGCAGGCCCGCCTGATCTGCGCCAAGGTGATGGAAGAATTGCAGGTCCTTCTGCTAGGCCATGCCGATACGGATAGTATCCGTGTCCATACCGCCATGCGGGAAATCGGCTCCGATGTGTTGCTGGTGCCAACCAGTCTGAAGGACATGCTTTCCGCCGTGCGGGACGAGGCCGCCGCCGATATGGCGCTGGCCAGCCCTGTCACAGTGCGGCCGGAAGGCTTCCGTGCGCCTCTGATGGCGCGGGCCGGGCCACCGCAGGTGCGCTATCGTCCCGTCTGGGATGTGCAGAAACAGGTTCTGTCGCTGTACATGGCCCGGTGCTGTCGGGAGCGTCCGGGACGGGCGCCAATCTGGGGCTATGAATGCCTGGACGATGTTGAGGACATGGCCGGTATCCTGGCGCTGGATCTCCATGTGGCACGCGAAGCGATTGAGACGGCGCTGGAACTGTATGAGAACCGTTTCCGCTTCTTCCTGTCCGTGCCATTCCATTTTGAAAGTCTGGCCGTCACGGCCCGCCGGCAGGAGGTGATGGCTGTCCTGCGCACCATCCCCCGCAACCTGCTGCCTTTCATCACGTATCACCTGTGGGCTGTGCCGGATGGGGTGCCGGTGGGCCGCCTGTCGGAACTGGTTTCCGCACTGAAACCTTTCGGTCGCACGGTGATGATGGAGGTCGCCAACCCGACCGCCGACCTTTCGGCGGCGGAGGCCGCTGGCATACGCGTTGTCAATCTGACCCTGCCGCCAGGCGCATCTGTGGAACGCTGGGCGCCCGAAGTGACCCGTTTCGCCACGCAGGCCGTTCGTCATCGCCTGCTGCCGGCGGTGGAGGGCGTGGACAGCCTCGCCATGGAAGACCAGTGCGAAGCGGCGGGGGTGCGGTTCCTGTCGGGTGATCTGATCGGCGGCTGGGTGGATGTGCCCGAACATGTCGTCCGCCGGTCCCGTACCGATTTCGTGCGCCAGGGCGTCAATCTGCGCGGTGGTTCGCCGGATTGAACGGACCTGTGCCCGCTTTCCTAAGGGGCCTGTGCGGCCGCCAGCTGTTCCACCAGTTGACGCCCCTTAAGAAGGGCTGCCTCACACAAGGTGGGCAGGCTTGCCGTCAGGCGCTCCACTTCTGCCCTTTCGCCGGCATCAGCGGCGATCATCAGGGCCCGGCAATGGCGTGACAGCGGCATGAAACCCAGATTGCCCGCCGCCGAAACCAGGGAATGGGCTTCCCGTTCAATCCGATGCAGGTCTTCACCGGCCGCCATGATCGTGTCCACCCGCGTCCGGAAGGATGTCAGCGCATCGTTCAGCAGCTGCACCCCGATATCGTCACCCACGACCAGCAGCAGATTATCCAGGATCGACTGATCCAGCGCCGACTCTGTCTGCGGTGCGGCTGTCACCGACTCCGTCGCCACAGGGGCGCTTGCCGTGGCTGTCAGGCGGAAACCGGCGATATCGGCGATGGCCTGGTTCAGGGCCTGCGGCGATACGGGCTTGGCGATATGGCCGTTCATGCCCGCTTCCAAACAGGCTTCCCGCTCCTCTTTCAGAACATTGGCGGTCAGAGCCAGGATCGGCAGGCTGTCATACCCCGCCTGCCGGATGCGGCGTGTCGCCTCCATCCCGTCCAGGATCGGCATCTGCACATCCATCAGCACCAGATCATAGGTACCGTTGCCGCGTGTCACGTCCTCCACCGCTTCCGCCCCATTCTCCACCACATTCACGCGGTGACCGGCTTTCTCCAGAATGGTGCGGACCAGCATCTGGTTGGCGAAAACATCTTCCGCCAACAGGATCGACAGAGGCCGGTAGGAGGGCAGGGCAGCCACCGCAGCCGGTTCAGGCTCTACCGGCGGGGCCGCAGCGATAGCCAGGGGCAGCGTGATCTCGAAACGGCTTCCAACACCGGATTGGCTTTCGACGGTAATGCGGCCTTCCATGGCCTCGACCAGCCGCCGCGTAATGGCAAGGCCCAGCCCCGTGCCGCCGAAGCGCCGGGTCACAGACGCGTCCAACTGCATGAATGGCATGAACAGGTGTCTCAGCCGGTCTGCCGGAATGCCCATGCCGGTATCCGTGACTGTGAACCGCATCTGCACGCCGGTGCGCATGACCGACAGCACGACCTGCCCTTCAGAGGTGAACTTCACGGCGTTGGACAGAAGGTTCAGCAGCACCTGGCGCAGCCGAGCGACATCGCCCAGCACCCATTGTGGCAGGTCGTCGGAAATCTCCGTCCGGATCGACAGGCCCTTGTCGGCGGCGCGCGGGGTCAACAGGGCGACACAGCTTTCTGCCAGTGCAGCCGGGTCCAGCGGTCCCATCTCCAGTTCCAGCCGTCCTGCCTCGATTTTCGACAGGTCCAGGATATCGTCAACGATGGCGACCAGGGCGCGCGACGCCTCCATCTGCAAAGACAGCCATTTCTCCCGCTCCGCCACCGGCGCCTGTTCATCACGCAGCAGATCGGCAAAGCCAATGATGGCATTCAGGGGGGTGCGGATCTCATGGCTCATATTGGCCAGGAAGGCACTTTTGGCGCGCTCCGCCGCTTCGGCCTGCACCTTCGCGACGGACAGCGCTTCCACCTTGCCCGCAATATCGGCATAAAGGGTCTGAAGCTGTTCGGCCATGTGGTTGACGCCCGATGACAGCACCGCAAACTCGTCCTTGCCGGCCACATCCAAGCGGTGATCGAACCGGCCCTGGCCGATGGTGGCCATACCGTCCGCGATGCGGTTCAGGCCCCCGATAACCCGTTGGCTGGCCGCCATGGCGGCCGCCACCGTAATAGCCAGCAACAGCAGTGGCAGTACCTGCAATACAAGCAAAAGGCGGCCGCGTTCATAGACCCGATCGTTCGCCTGCGCCGCCAGCCGGTCGGCGTCTGACGCCATGACGTTATAGCGCAGTTGCAGCGTGTCCTGCGCGATGCGGGCCGCATCAGGGGTTAATCGTGCCTGCGCCAGCCGTGCTATCCCGTCCGGCATCAGGGCATTATCTGCCGACAAGCGGCGCAGCAGGGCCTGATCGGCGGGGTCGGTCAGTTCACCCAGCAGCCGGGCCAGTTCACCAGCCAGACGCTCATGCTGGCGATGCCACTGGAACAGGGCACGTTCGCTGCCCTTGTCTCCGAAATCATGGACCAGCAGGCTCAGCTCAAACACGCTGCGCACCACGGATTGTGCTTCCGTCACCCGTGCCGTGTACACACCCATCCATTTCCACGACCAGATGGCGGATGCCGTGGAAACGCTGACGGCCAATGCCGCGAAGACCAAAGCAATGGTGATCCGCCGCCGGATGCTCATCCCATCAGTCCAGAACTGTGACCCGGGTCGGGTCAACCGCCCGCAGAATGTCGCTTTGCAGATATCCCAGCATTTCCGGTCCCGGATTGCCGCCGGCGCGGCGGACATGGCCTTCGATGGACAGAAGCAGCGCCTGATCCAGTCTCAGAGTGAAACCATAGCTTTCCCAATGCCGCCGGACCAGGGCTTCGTCAATGCCGGTGGCGGCGGCGACCACGGGTATGGCCTTCTCCCGGTTGCGCAGAATCGACCATTCTGCGGCCAGCAGTGCGCGAACGAACCGGACAAGCGCGTCATGCTTGGCGTCCACCACATCCTTGCGTGCCGACAGCACCCAACTGCCGGTGTAAAGCCCCGGAGCCGTCAGGATATCCAGCCCTTGCGGAAACAGGTTGGCGGCTGCAACCCGAACTGTGGTCCAGACCGACGCGGCGTCGATTTCCCCCCGCGCCATCGCCGCCATGATCTCCCCGCTTTCGATTGGTACCAGCGTGACCTGCCCCACCAGACCAGCCTGCAAAAGCATCAGGTCCAGAAAATATTGGGAATTGGTATCAGCCGTATATCCGATGCGCTTGCCGGCCAGAGCCTCCGGTCGGATCAGGCCGCCGCCCGATGGCGATGCGATTACCACGTCGCGGTCGGATGTCTGGACCGTGGAGATGATCCGGACGGGCCGTCGGGCGATCATCGCATTGGATGCCGGAACATCCGATGACAGGGCCAGTTCCGCCTTGCCATCCAGGAGTGTTTCCATCGCCACCCTGCCATTGGCAACGGGAAGCATTTCTACCGTCAGCCCTTCATCGGCGAAGAACCCCTCGGCTTCCGCGACGAAGATCAGGGCCGACATCATCTGTCGGCTTTCCGCGACGACGAGATGTTGACGGGGTGCGGTTCCCTTGAACTGGAACCAAAGGCCGGCGGCCAGCAGCACGGCCAATGCCGCCAGTGCCCAGCGCATCCATACAGGTCCCTTACCCATGCCGTACAGGTTCCCCATCGTGCCGGGCGTCATGCCGCGCCGTTCTCTGTCCGGCATCAACCTATCAGGCATGGAGGCACGTGACCGCCACCGCCAACCTATCCTTTTGGTCAGAATGGAAACAGGAAATGAAAAGCCGGCTTGTTCAGAGGCCGACCGGCAGACCCGGATGTTCATCCGGGCCGGGGGGTGGGGCTTGCGGATCACCCAGCGGGCGCACCATCATGACCCAGTCCAGCCAGCGGCCATGTTTTACGCCCAGGCCGGGGATTGTACCGGCCAGATCAAAACCCAACGCCCGGTGCAGGCCGACCGAACCTTCGTTGCTGCCATCGCCGATCACGGCCACCATGCGGCGGTAACCGGCACGGGTGCACTGGTCGATCAGGGATTTCAGCAGGGCGCGGCCCACCCCGGCCCCCTGCGCCTCTGGTGCCACATAAATCGAATTCTCTACCGTGAAGCGATAGCCGGGCCGTGACCGGAACGGGCTGCCATAGGCATAGCCCAAAACCTGCCCAAACCGCTCCGCCACCAGATAGGGGAAACCCTGGGCCTGGATGGCGGCCATACGCATGGCCATCTCGCCGGCATCGGGCGGCACAGATTCGTAACTGGCCGTCCCTTCGCTGACATGCGGTGCATAGATGGCGGCGATGGCGGCGGCGTCGGCAGCCGGTGCGGTCCGGATGTGCATCTCTGTTTTGTCCCTCCAAATCAGCGCGCGCGGGGGCACAGCTTGTCGGCGGGGATGGTGGCCAAACGGTCCACCAATTGGCGCATATGGCCGGCCAGCGTGGGAAGATAGGAACGGCGTGCCAAGGCGACCTCATCCATATAGAGGGAGCGGTTCAGTTCAATCTGCAGCGCATGCACGCCATCACCGGGCCGGCCATAATGGCGGGTAGTGTATCCACCGGCATAGGGTGCGTTGCGGCCCACAATATAGCCAAGGTCCGTCAGTGCATCTTCCGCCGCTCCCGTCACAGCGGCGTGGCAGGCGCTGCCGAAGCAATCGCCCAGCACCATGTCCAACGACCCGCTGGCCGCGGCCTCCGGCGGCAGGCCGATGGAGGGCATGGAATGACAGTCCACCAGAATGCAATAGCCAAAGGCCGCGCGCGTCTGGTCAATCAGGCTGCGCAGGGCGGCGTGATAAGGGTAGTAGCAACGGTCGACCCGATCCACGGCCTCGGCGAATCGCAGGCGCCTGGCATAAATCTCCTCCCCGCTGGCCACCACACGCGGGATGGTGCCCAGCCCCGCCGCCACACGCGGACTGCGGCTGTTGACGTAGGAGGGCAGGGCGCCTTCGAACATGGCCGGGTCGAATTCGAACGGTTCCCGATTGGGGTCCAGATAGGCGCGCGGGAATAAAGCCAGCAGCAGCGGCACGCCCAGATCGACGGCGGGGGCGAAAATCTCGTCGACGAAGCAATCCTCCGACCGGCGCAATGCCGTCCCGTCCAGCCGTGAATGCGCCACGAAGCTTTCCGGATAGTCACGCCCGCTATGGGGGGAGGCCAGGACTATGGGGTACTGCACCTGTGCCGGACGCAGCACGCGGAACACATTACCCCCGTGTCCCGTGTCCAGGGGACGACCGGTCGGCTTTATGGTGCCTGGGGATGTGTTGGCGCTGCTCATGGCTGAAAGATGTATCGAAATGCGAGATGCCCCGCCACCCGAACAGGCCGCCTTCGAAAAAAATCGACAATTTTCTGAAAAGAGGGTGTTGCAAGGCCCGGATCAGGTGGTTATAAGCACGCCCACCCCGACGGCGCTGCCGACGACGGCGACGGAAACGAAGCCAACGACGACAGGGCAGAGGGGCAAGGACGGATGGGCGCGTAGCTCAGCGGGAGAGCACTACCTTGACATGGTAGGGGTCACAGGTTCAATCCCTGTCGCGCCCACCATCCGTTCCAAACCGAAAGGGCCGGCACCCACCAGGGGCCGGCCCTTTGGCTTTTCTGGCTCACATCCACCTCATCGCGATGCCATCACATCCCGCACGCGTGCGGCCAGCCGGGCGGTATCGTCCAGCGGCTGATAGGTCCAGCTTTCCAGACGTCCCTGGAAAGGACGTGTGATTCCCTCCCCCCGTATCGCGTTATGGAATCGGGTGAATTTCGGTGCGTTGCCGGGCAGGTCGATGACATGCACGGGCTTGCCCGTGCTGGCTGCCTCCGACACCATCGCCACACTGTCGGAGGTGACGATCAACGCATCGGCAAGGGCCAGCATCCCGAAATAGGGGTTGGGACCCGTTCCGTCCCACAGGAACACCGGCAGGCCCGACAGCGCCTCCTTCAGAATCGCTTCATTCTCCGCGCCTGTGCGTCGCGATGTGGTGATCAGCATGCCTACGCCCTGGTCCCGAACCAGGGTGGCCAGTTGCTCCGCCACGCCCGTCATCACCTGTGGCGTTAATTGGCAGAAGCGGTTGGAGCCGCCGATCATCACACTGACCAGGGGGCAGCCCCGGCCATCGGCGAGATGCCCCCATTCCAGGGCTGCTGCTGACAGCTTTTCCGCTGTCACGCGGTGGATGGCCCCCACGCTTTCCACAAGGTTGGCGCCACTCTTGCCATCATGGCGGGGCAGGGAGACCAGATCGAAGCGGTTAAACGGCACGCCCGGATTCTGGATATGCACGCGCACCGTCCGGGGTGACCGTCGCCCCACTACCATCGATAGGGCCACCGCCTGCCGCCCCGAACTGATCAGCAGATCGGGCCAGGGCGGGTCCAGCCGGTCGGATGATGGGTCCAACGCCAAGCGTACACCAGGCAAGGGCAGATAGGGTGTCGTCTGTCGCCAAGGGCTGCGCAGTTTCACGCGTTTCACGATCGGTGACAGGCCTAGCGCCTCCGCCAGCCCCAGGCAGGGGT
>JAEMSB010000728.1 GCA_016463045.1 Niveispirillum sp. | reverse complement strand
ACCCTATCCTCCCCATGCCAAATGGTGGAGGGGAGGATAGGGCATGCCGGCGAACAAGTCACGCCATCATACGCGGAATGGTAGTTTAAGGCCTACACCTGCCGGACATCACCGCGCCAGCACCTCTGCCGCTTGCCGTGTCTTGGTCACGGCGGCGGCGACCTTGCCCACCGCCGACGAGATGGTGTCGATATTGGCCGACACCTGGGTCACGGCGTTGGAAGTGACGTCCATGCGGGTGCTGATTTCACGGGTTACGGCACTTTGCTGTTCCATGGCGACGGCGGTGGAATTCACATAGCCGCTGACGCTGCCGATGGCGCCGGTGATGCCGCGGACGGCACTGGCCACCTCCGCACTGGTGCGCTGAATGCTCTCAATTTCGGCGGAGATCTGTTCGGTGGCGCGGGCCGACTGATTGGCCAGGCCCTTGACCTCTGATGCCACGACGGCAAAGCCCTTGCCGGCCTCGCCAGCGCGTGCCGCCTCGATGGTGGCGTTCAGCGACAGAAGGTTGATCTGGCCGGCAATGTCGCGGATCAGTTCCACCACACTGTTCATGGCCTGGGCGGCATTGATCAGGCGGTCGGCCTGCTGTGCCACCAGTTCCGCCTCCTTGCCCGCCGCCTCTACCGCGGTACGGGAGTGGGTCATGGTCTGGGCAATCTCGGCCACGGATTTGGCCATGTCGCGGGCGCCGTCCAGGACAGTGCGCATATTGGTCAGCGAGCCGGCAACGGCGGACGTCGCCCCGCTGCAATCCTTGGAGGATTGCTGAACCGCGCCGTCGATCTCCGCAAAATTCTCGTCGATCAGGCTTTTCAGATCGGCCAGCAGGCGCACTTGATCGGTGACATTGCTGGCCAGCTTGACCACCTTTGTCACCTTGCCGTTGCCGTCCAGCACGGGGTTGTAGGAACCCTCAATCCAGACATCCGCCCCGGTCTTGGACTGGCGACGGAAGCGGCCCGACTGAAACTCCCCCTTGCGCAGCTTATCCCAGAAGGCGCGATAGGTTTCGCTTTCCCGCTGGTCCGGCGGCACGAAGATGGAGTGGTGGCGGCCCTTCACCTCGTCCAGGCGATAGCCCATGGCCGTCAGGAAAATCTCGTTGGCCTCCAGAATATTGCCGTCGGGCGTGAACTCGATGATGGCGGCGTTGCGGCCAATGGCCTTGCTCTGCGCCGCATAAGCGAGGTTGGCCAACCGTTCGGCGGCATTGGCCCATTCCACGACATAGCCGGAGCGCACGCCATTGGTGGTGATCGGGCTGACCAGCAGGTCGAACATGCGGGTACCGACCTTGATCGTCGCCTCATGCGCGCGGGTGAGCGCCGACAGCATGGTGCGCTGATGCGAGGGGTTCTTGTGGAAAATGTCGATGTTGGAGCCGATCAGGCTGGCCATGCTGAAGCGCGGCAACTCCTTCCTCAGATCGGCCTCCGCCTCTGACAGAAAGCCCTGCAGCGACGGGTTTACATAGGTGATCACCAGATCCGCGTTCGCGATCATGATGTTCGCCCGCACCAGATCCATGGCTTGTGACTTCAACCGCCCCTGATTGTCTGCCTTTGCCAATCCAAACATGACCCTTTCCCCCTGATATGCACTGGTTCGCCCGTGATCGGCCCGGCGTTGCCACCTGTTTCGCCCGGCCAATCGTTTTCAGGATGGCGAGATACGACGTTCGGTCTAGGCCACAATGTATATAGAGGGATAGACGGGGACGGTGCCGTGCAACCGGATGCAACAGAAAAACAACCCCTGTTGCAGGGGCGGACGGGCCGGGCCCCGGCGGTCAGGGCCAGCGGTAATCCCGCAAGGGGCGATAGGGGCTGAGCGGTCCGTCATTGTCACAGACGGGACGGCCCAGCCCCTGATATCGGCAGTTTTGCAGCAAAGTGTCGGTGACACGACTATCCGGATGGTCCGCCAGCGGCGGGCAGGGCGGACGCCGGCAGGCCAGCAAGCGGCGCAGCGGTTCCCAGGCCCGGCGGGGCGCCAGGGTGCGGCTGGCAGGCTTACGGGGGCTGTTG
>JAEMSB010000727.1 GCA_016463045.1 Niveispirillum sp. | reverse complement strand
GCCCAGACGGAAGCGGGCAATCCCCTCCTCATCCAGGCCGCGCCGGCGCAGATAATCCAACGCGTTGCGCCCACCAGGGCTGAACAGCTCGCGCTCATAATATTTGGTGGCGCGTTCGACCAGATCATAGAGCGACTTCTGCCGCTCATATTGCTGGCGTTCCTGCGGGCTGGCCTGCGGCACCTGAAGTCCGGCCTCGCCCGCCAGATGCTCCACCGCTTCCATGAAGGACAGGTTGTCATGGCGCATGACGAACCCGATCTGGTCGCCATGGGCGCCGCAGCCAAAGCAATGAAAGAAGTTCTTTTGGTCGTTAACGTAGAAACTGGGCGTCTTTTCATTGTGGAAGGGGCACGGGGCTTTGAACTCCCGACCGGCGCGCTGCAGGCGCATGCGTTTCATCACCACTTCCGACACGGAAAGGCGGGAACGCAACTCTTCCAGGAACTGCGGCGGCAAGGCCATCGGGGCTGATATCTCAAAGGCTTCGAATGCGGATCAGCCGGGGAGCATATCCCAGGCGGTGGCACGAACGCCACGCGCACCGGCACCCATCCCCAGATGGCCCCATGATTCACAGCCTGTGGATAAATCCAGTTTGGTTCGAAATTCGTCGGTACGGAGATTGCTTGCCCTTGGAAACAAAGTTTCCCGTACGAAGGGCATGCGCCATGAATATCAGCTCCATGTTCTCTTCCTCCGCGATCCTGTCGCGGCTGCAGGTGAAGTCACCAGCCAGTACGCAGACCCAGGCCCCCACCGCCAAGACGGGCACAGCACCGCCCGACCCGGCGGCCCAGCAGAAGGAGGAGATGGCGGCGCTGAAGAAGGAGCGCGAGGCCTACGACGCCGCCCGGAACACTGAAATCCAACGCCGGCAGCGGGAATTCGAGATGGCCCATGGCCGTAAGTACGGCCAGGATGGCGACCCCCCGCTGGCCTTTCAGATGGCCCTGCCCGCCAATGAGCGCGGCTATCTGCCCTTCGTCCCCGCCGACACACAGAAGGCCATCGACGCCATAACCGACAAATACCGTAACGAGGAAAATCTTGCCCCCATGTGGGCAGAATTGACCGCCATGGGCCTCAACCCGGATCAGTTGACCAAGTCGGCAAAATATTTCATCTCGCTGGATGGCCGCATGGTCACGCGGGAGGACGCATCCAAGGGCGTAGACATCAAGGTGTGAGGATGGCGTCGATCAGAGGGTCATTGGCGGGATTGAATGGATTGACGAAGCGAACCCCATCCAGCACCCGCCCATCCTGAAAATCCTCACTGAGCAGCATGCCGGCCCCAGCCCGGCGGGAAACGGACCGGATCATGGCATCCCAGATGGAACGCCATGGTCGCGATGGGCCTTGGTTGCAATGACCACATCGTCGAAAGAGGGGCCAGCGACCGTGAAAAGCTGTCCCCATAATTCGATCTGATCAATCAACTCCTGCGCTGTGCCGCGCCTCTTGCGAGTCACGACGGCGTGAAACTCGACAAGTGCCTGACTGGGTAGAAAGCCGATACCAGCCTTGGCCGCCCGATCCAACAGAGCCTGCGCCTTTTCACGCCGTTCGACGGATGCCAGTTGGTCGACCGCGTAGACGAGAATGTTTGTGTCGAAGGCGAGAATACTTATCGCCGGTGCAGCGCCTCACGGTCAAGGGGACCCTGGTAATCAATGGGAATGCCCTTCCGCATCATTTCCATCATCTTTTGACGGAGTATGTCGCGATCATTAGCCGTCTCATCTGCGACGGGTGTCACCACGGCCACCGGGCGGCCATCGCGGGTGATGGTCAGGGATTGTCCCGCCTCCACCTGCGCCAGCAGCCTGTCGAAATTCCGACCGGCCTCATCCGCACTGATCACGCCATCATCCATGGCCCTGCCTCGCCTGATCGGGACGGGCAATTATGGGCCGGAATACCGCCCCGGGCAAAGGGAAAGGCCCTATCCCAGCAGGACGATCCCGTAATCACCGATGATACGAAAACCCAGCGACAGATAGGCCCGGCGCGCCGGCGCATTCTGTTTGCCGG
>JAEMSB010000726.1 GCA_016463045.1 Niveispirillum sp. | reverse complement strand
TTGATGTGGAATCCGGGTTTTGACTTCGTGGAACAGCGTGAGGCGCTGCTGCGCGGTTACCATCGCGGCTTCTGCATCTACAGCCATCAGCATCGTGGCACGCCCGAACGGCCCGGCGCGGTCCTTGGCCTGGACCGGGGCGGGTCCTGCCGGGGCCGCGTCTATCGGGTCGCCGCCCCTGCGGTGCCCGGCGTTCTGGATTATCTCTGGCAGCGTGAAATGGCCTACCGCGTCTATATCCCGCGCCGGCTGCGGGTAAGGACGGCGGATGGCGATGTCCCGGCCCTGACCTTCACCGCCGACCCGGCCCACCCGCAATATTGCGGCCGCCTGGGCCTGGACGGCACCGCCGCCCTGATCCGCCAGGGGGTGGGACAGTCGGGCCGCAATGTGGATTACCTGACCAGCCTGATCGACCATCTGGCCGAACTGGGCATCCGCGACCGGGGTTTGGGGGATTTGGCAGCAAGGGTGTAACGCCATGGGACAAGAAGCAACCGTCACCGCCACCTGGAACGGCGCGACCAGCACCGGCAAGGCCATGCTGGAAGGCGACCACCTGCTGCTGCGCGGGGAGATGCGGGTGAAGCTGATGCTAACCGATCTGACGGCGGTCAGTGTGGCGGGCGACGATCTGGTCCTGACCACGCCCGATGGCACCCTGTCCCTGACGCTGGGTACCGCCAAGGCCGCCGACTGGCTGCACCGCATCCGCAACCCCAAAAGTGTGCTGGACAAGCTGGGCTTCAAGCCGGGGCAGCGCGTGGCCCTGCGCGGGCAGGCCCCCGACCCCGTTCTGGCCGCTGAACTGTCGCGTAGTGGGGTGGCCGGCGATGGCGGGGATGATGCCGACCTGATCCTGCTGGTGGCCGATCATCCCGTTGATCTGGATGCGGTGGCCGGGCTGGCGGTGGGGCTTGGCCCCAAATCCGGCCTTTGGGTCATCTATCCCAAGGGGCGGCGGGACATCACCCAGGAGGATGTGTTTGCCGCCGGGCGCGGTGCCGGGCTGGTTGACAACAAGGTATGCGCGGTGTCACCCACGCATACAGCATTGAAATTCGTGCGACGGAAGGCGTGAGACAGGGATGAGTGCGACACCCCCCATGAAGGCTGTGATCATCCCGGTCACGCCATTCCAGCAGAATTGCTCCATCATCTGGTGCACCAAGACCCTGCGCGCCGCCGTGATCGATCCCGGCGGCGGGGTGGAGGAAATCCGCAAAGCCGTGGCGGAGAACGGGCTGACGGTCGAACGCATCCTGGTGACCCACGGTCATGTCGACCATGCCGCCGCCGTCGCCGACCTGAAGGACCTGTTGAAGGTCCCGGTCGAAGGGCCGGCCATTGAGGATAATTACTGGATCATCGCGCTGAGGGAACATGGGGCCGGCTACGGCATGCCCTATTCCCGGCCCTTCACGCCCGACCGCTGGCTGGTCGATGGCGATACGGTCACGGTGGGGGAATTGACCCTGCAGGTGCTGCATTGCCCCGGCCATACGCCGGGCCACGTCGTGTTCTTCCACGAGCCGTCACGATTCGCCATTGTCGGCGACGTGATCTTCGAAGGGTCAATCGGACGCACCGATTTCCCCGGCGGCAATATGGAGGATCTGGTGCGATCCTGCCGGGAAAAGCTGTTCCCGCTGGGTGATGATATCACCTTCCTGCCGGGCCATGGCGGCCTGTCCACCTTTGGCCGTGAACGGCAGAGCAACCCCTATGTCGGCGACCGCGCCGTGGCGGGCAAGCGCTGAAAAAGGAACCCCCGGCATTGTGGGGACAATGCCGGGGGGACAAGCAGGCCCGCATGAGGGCGACAGGCCCGCACCCATCCCGGCTGTCGTGGGGCCGCCAGCCGGGGGGGAAAAGGTCAGAAGCAGTCCAATAGACAGAACGCGGCCCCACATCCGATCATCCCTTGCCCCCTGTCAAAATCGACCTGGGTCCGGGCCGGTGCGGCACCTCTGCCGGCTGCCTCTGACGCCATCTCTATCGCGATATGAACGCCGTTCAATGTGATCCCTATCACAGG
>JAEMSB010000725.1 GCA_016463045.1 Niveispirillum sp. | reverse complement strand
CTGGTGCGCGAGGCGGGAAAGACCCTGCCCGACGCCATCGCCGAGGTGCGCGAGGCTGTGGATTTCTGTCGCTATTATGCGGCCCAGGCGCGCACGGGACTGAAGCCCGTCCTGCTACCGGGTCCAACGGGGGAGCGGAACGAGCTGCACCTGACCGGTCGTGGCACCTTTGCCTGCATCAGCCCGTGGAACTTCCCGCTGGCGATTTTCGTGGGTCAGGTGGTGGCGGCCCTGGTGACGGGCAATGCCGTCATTGCCAAGCCCGCCGAACAGACCCCCCTGATCGCGGCGGAAGCCGTGCGCATGCTGCACAAGGCCGGTGTGCCGGGCGATGTGCTGCACCTTCTGCCGGGTGATGGCGCCACGGTGGGTGCTGCCCTGGTGGCAGATACCCGCATCGCCGGTGTCTGCTTCACCGGTTCCACCGAAACCGCCCGCCTGATCAACCGCAGCCTGGCCGACCGCGACGGCGCCATCGTGCCGCTGATTGCCGAAACGGGCGGTCAGAACTGCATGATCGTGGACAGCACGGCCCTGCTGGAACAGGTGGTCGATGATTGCGTCACGTCGGCGTTCCAGTCGGCGGGGCAGCGTTGTTCGGCCATGCGCGTGCTGTTCGCGCAGGAGGAGATCGCCGACAAACTGGCCGACATGCTGGCCGGTGCCATGGACCTGATCCGTCTGGGTGACCCGATGGATGTGGCGACCGATGTCGGCCCCGTCATCGATGATGACGCCCGAGACATCCTGATCGCGCATGCCAGCCGCATGGATGGTGAGGCACGCCTGATCAAGGCCGTGAGTGTGCCGGACGCGGTGCAGAACGGCACCTTCTTCGGACCGCGCCTTTATGAGATCGACAGCCTGTCGCGCCTGAAGCGCGAGGTGTTCGGCCCCATCCTGCATATTGTGCGCTTCAAGGCGTCGGAGCTGGACAAGGTGGCGGCGGAGATTGCGGCCACCGGCTATGGCCTGACCTTCGGTGTGCATAGCCGCCTGGAAGGCCGCGCCCAGAACCTGTTCAAGACGCTGCCGGTCGGCAACACTTATATCAACCGTAACATGGTGGGTGCCGTGGTCGGCGTACAGCCGTTCGGCGGCCAGGGCCTGTCGGGCACGGGTCCCAAGGCCGGCGGCCCGCACTATCTGCACCGTTTCGTCACCGAAAAGACGCTGACCGTCAATACGACGGCCTTCGGCGGCAATGCTTCGCTTCTGGAACTGGGAGCGTAAAAGGACCCGCCGGGGCGCAAGCCCCGCACCCCGGCACGGGTGGCGGCAACGCCGACAATCTGGTGTTTCCGTCTTAAATAAAAATACAACTTTAAGACAGCAGTCCGCGTACCGCGCCGTTGGGCGGTGGTCTCCCATGCGGGGGATCATCGCCCAACGGCTTCATTTTTCTGTGAAAAAGGGCTATAGCCGGAAGAACGTTCCGCGCCGGGCGCTGTTTCCGCACCGGCATCCCGCACCCGCTGGATGGAGTTCCCTTCCGGATGTCCGAGATCGCCGATGCCCCACTGGTTCTGATCGTCGAGGACGAGCCGGCGACGCGCGCCCTTCTGGCAGGCTATTTCCATGAGGCCGGTTTCCTGGTGGCCGAGGCGGAAGATGGCAAGCAGACCCGTGAGGTCATGCTGCGTCAGCCGCCTGATCTGGTGCTGCTGGATATCGAGCTGCCGGACGAGGATGGGTTCAGCCTGGCCCGGTCCATCCGCGAAATTTCCAATGTCGGGATCATCATCGTCACCCAGCGCGCCAATGATGGCGACCGCGTCTTCGGGTTGGAGACAGGCGGCGATGATTATGTGACCAAGCCCCCCAACCCGCGGGAGCTGCTGGCCCGTGCCCGCAACCTGCTGCGCCGGACGCATCCGACCAAGATGCACAAGGCCGAGGGCACGGTGCGTTATTTCGCCGGCTGGACCATGGATCTGGCCCGCCGCCGGCTGGTCGATCCGGCGGGAATTGAGGTGCGGGTGACGCGGGGCGAGTTTGAGCTGCTGGGCCTGCTGGTCCGGTCGGGCGGGCGTGTGGTGACG
>JAEMSB010000724.1 GCA_016463045.1 Niveispirillum sp. | reverse complement strand
TTCCGGCGCTTGGGATCAAGGGTGGTCACGGTGGCCACGGGTCAAGGCTCCATCGCGAGAAGGCAGCAGACAACAAGCCCGGTTGACGGGCCAAGGGATTGCGGGGGAGCATAGCGGGGAAGCCCGGCGGGTCAAGACCTGCCGGCGTTTATACGCGGCATGTCCGCCTTGAAACTCCGAAGGGGATGGACCCGCATGCAGCCGCTGATCCGCAGCAACGACCCGGTGGAGCTGAGTTTCGCCCAATCGCTCCTGTCTGATGCCGGCATCCCTTGCGTGCTGCTGGACCAGCATACCTCTGTGCTGGAAGGCAGCATAGGGGCCATTCCCCGTCGTCTCTGCGTGGCCGATGATGATCTGGAGGATGCCCGTGCCCTGCTGGTAGAGGCAGGCTTGGCCGTTGCGCCGGGGGTATCGGCGTGACCGGTTGCGGCGATATCGATGCCACCAAATTGCTGGGTGGCCGCGTCACTTTGTTCCAGCCGGCGGACGGCTACCGCGCCGCCATCGATCCGGTCCTGCTGGCCGCCGCCGTGCCGGCGGTGGCGGGACAGGCCGTGCTGGAACTGGGCTGCGGCACGGGGGCGGCCCTGCTCTGTCTGGCCGCCCGTGTGCCGGGTCTGGCGGTGACGGGGCTGGAGATACAGAACCTTGCCGCCGGCCTGGCCCGGCGCGGGGCGGCTGAAAGCGGCCTTGCCGACCGTGTCACTGTCCTGGATGGCGATGTGTCTGCCCCGCCGGAAGGCCTGCGCCCCAACAGTTTCGACCATATCCTGGCCAACCCGCCCTTCTGGCCCACGGGCCGCCACACGCCCTCACCCAGCGGGCACAAGGCCAACAGCCATGGGGAAGGGGTGGGCGATCTGGCGGGATTCGTACAGGCCGCCCTGCGCCTGGGCAAAAGCCGCGGCACGCTGACCCTGATCTATCCGGCGGAACGGCTGGATCATCTGCTGTCGCTGCTGTCGGGCCGGTTCGGGGATATCCGCGTCCTTCCGCTCTGGCCCCGCGCCGGCGTGCCCGCCAAGCGTGTGATTGTCAGCGCCCGGCGCGACGCGCGCGGGCCTCTGTCCCTGCTGCCCGGCCTGGTCCTGCATGGGGAGGGCCAGGGTTACACCGCACCGGTGGAGGCCATGCTGCGCGACGCGGCCCCGCTGCCCCTTCAATAGTAAAGGTCGTACCGCGCCAGGATACGGTCCGTCGTTCCATCATCCCGCAGGCTTTGCAGCGCGCCGCGCAGGGTGGCGGCCAGCGTCGGGTCGCAATCGCGCGAACAGGCCAGATGGATCTGATCCACGACAATCGCGTTGCCGATGATCAGCCGCTCCTTCCGCCCCTCCCGGTTCCATCGCCAGCGGATCTGTGCGGTGCCGCTGTACCAGCCATCGACCCGCCCGCTGGCCAGCATCTCTGCCTCCCGCGTGCCCAGCGGCGTAGCGACGATCAGGTCGGGCGGATAGCCCCAGTCGCGCAGCTGGATTTCCTGAGCGCTGCCGGCCCCGACCACCAGGATGCGCCGTTCCCGCTTGGCCTGATCCAGGCTGTCGATACGGTCCTTGATGCTGGCGATGGACCGTTCCATGCGACAGATCGGCCCGATCCAGGTGAATTTATCCGCGCGTGACGGCAGCCAGGTCAGCGGGGTGATCAGGACATCCTTGCCCCCCGACACCATTTCCTGCGCCCGGCGCCAGGGGATGAAGGTGACCTTGGGCTTCAGCCCCGCCCGTTCCACCGCCGCGGTGGCCAGTTCCAGAACCGCACCCGGCTCCTCCCCATCCGCCATCGCCATGGGCGGGCTGTGCACGGCCATCAGTTCTACGACCGTCTGCTCTGCATAGGCGAGTGGTGTGGCTATCTGCACCAACGAAAGGATGCAGAATGCCAGCATGATATATACAAAAGAGGTGGTGTTGGCTCGAACCTTCGTCATAAGTGACAGGGTGCGCCGCTGCCGGGGCGCGGTCAAACCTTCTCCGCGCTCTTTCGTAAGGAACGGGGCTACCGTTGCGCGCATGCCACCCCCATCTCTTCACCATGAC
>JAEMSB010000219.1:5224-7484 GCA_016463045.1 Niveispirillum sp. | reverse complement strand
AAACCCAGCAGGCCGAACAGATGCACATAAGTGAGAACCGGACCCGCGATACCGGCGGAAAGGCCAGGCGGAACCGACGCGGCCTGGGCCAGACCGGGCAACAGAATCAGTGTTAAGAGAAGAGCAGCGGCAACGCGCATTCAGCATATCTCTGCATCATTTCCATCCCTTGATGGCGATAAGCCGTTGCGCGGTCAAGTCTGCGGGCGCGCCCGACCCGGCCATGCGTACGCCATTGCCCCCTACCCCCCCGTGCCGCATCGCGCTATGTAGGGGATGGATGGACGTCCGGGCGACCGACCTGAGATTGAGAAGATGAAGCTTTATGGTGTCGTGCTCAGCCCCTATGTCACCCGGGTCCTGCTGGCGATCCGGTACAAGGGGCTGGACATCCCGGTGGTGCCGCCGCCGGGCGGCGGGCTGAAATCCGCCGAATATCTGGCCATCAACCCCTATGGCAAGATGCCGGCCCTGGATGCGGGCGGGACCACCATCATCGAGTCCGAGGTGATCTGCGAATTCCTAGACGAACGCTTCCCCGACAAGCCCATCCTGCCCGGCAGCGATCTGGAACGCGCCCGCGCCCGTATCATCAGCCGGGCCGCCGATCTTTATATCCTGCCCGCCCTTCTGGGCCTGCTGGGTCAGATGAACCCTGCCACCCGCGATGCGCGTCTGGTTGGTGAGAAGCTGGCGGAACTGAAGCGCGGGCGTGACGGTCTGGAGACCTTCATCGACGGGCCCTGGTGCATGGGCGACCGTTTCACCCTGGCCGACTGCGCCATGGTGCCGGCCTGCTTCTTCCTGGAAAAGTTTCTGCCGGCCTTTGGCGGGATCGACATGTTCGCCGACCATCCGCGCATGGGGGCAGTCTGGCGCCATGCCCAGAATGACCCGATGGTGGCGGCGCTTCTGAAGGAAATGAACGGCGCCCTGGATGATTTCATGCGCCGCCGCGCCGCCAATGCCTGATCCCGGCCCTGGTCAGGCGTCCAGATGGGCGCGGACCAGGGGGGCCACATCCTGGGCATGGAGGCTGAACAGACCACCGGTCCAGGGCAGGTCCATGACCTGGATATCGGGGGCCATGCCACGCGCCCGCGCCGTGACCGGTGACATGCTTTCCTGCGGGTTCAGGATCAAGGTGGGCTGCCGGACCTGTTTCAGCCCACCGGCATAATCATAGGCAAAGGCCGCATCATGCCCCCACCCGCGATGCAGCGGATCGCGGTTCATTTCCCAGAACACATTCCAGGCCAGATCGTCACCCAACTCATTGCGCATACGGGCGAATTTCGACCAGAGATCGGGCAATTGGGCCGCGGCCTGATCCAGGCTTTCGGGATGGCTACCGGCCAGGCGGACCTTGTAGTCGGCAATTTCCTGGGGTGTGAATAGCGGAGCCGAATGCAGGACCAGCCGCCGCACAGCACCCGGTCGCTGCCGCGTCAGTTCCACCGCCGTGGCGGAGCCTGTATGGCTGCCGACAAGATCGACTTGTTTGAGGTTAAGCGCATCCATCAGATCGCCCATCGCCCCGGCGAAATCGGCAATGGTGGATGGCTGCGGCGGACGGTCCGACAGGCCGAAACCCGGATTGTCAGCGGCAATCACCGTCCGGTCAGTGCCCAGAAACGGCAGGAACCGGGTGAAACCCAGGCCCGATCCGGGGGAGGCGTGAAAGCACAGGACAGGCAGCTTGCCCGTGGGCTTTGCCGGTTTGATGAAATGGTAATGGATCACGCCGAAACGGCAGGGGGCCATATCCTGCTGCACACCGGTGACCGCCGCCGCGGGGACCGCCCCCGTCTCCTGCGCCAAAGCGCCCTGCCCTGCGACAGAGAATCCTGCGATGGCCATCCCAGCCAGCAGTTGGCGACGGTCAACAGCATCGGCGGCCACAGGCATTCTCCATCAGAACCGGTTTTCCCGCGACAATGCCCCAGCCATCGCCCCCATGCGCGCGTCTGCGCCCCATGTCACCACAGCGCGGATATTGCGTGCCGCCGCTGCGGTACCATGCCACCGCTGTAAACTGGCCCCATCCGGTCGTTGACCGGCCCCATGGCTTGGGCGCATGGTGCCGCCCCTAACCTGCGCGCGCGCTTGCGCCCGTGGGTTACAGCATCCAGGACACAAACGCGCTTAAGCGGAACGAAGGACGGGAACAAACATGGTTAAGACGGTGAAGCTGGCGGTATCGACCGCTGCGGCCATCGCCCTGCTGGTGGGTGCGGCCCACGCCGATGAAGGCATGTGG
>JAEMSB010000219.1:3593-5214 GCA_016463045.1 Niveispirillum sp. | reverse complement strand
TCGACCTGTTGGTCGGGGACCCGGCCGAGGAGCCGGTCAGCGAACATCTGATTTATCGACCACGTGCCGGCGACGCCGGCCATCGCCAAGGCCACCGGCTTTACGCCGGACGCCAAGTGGCTGAAGAAGGCGCAGTTGTCCTATGTACGTCTGGCCGGCGGCTGCTCCGGCAGCTTTGTGTCGGGCGAAGGTCTGGTGATGACTAATCATCACTGCGTCGCCGACTGCATCGCCGAACTGTCTTCCGCCGACAAGGATTATCAGGCCGACGGCTTCCTGGCCAAGACCCGGCCGGAAGAGAAGAGCTGTGCCGGGATCGAGATCAACCAGCTGGTTGAAATCACCGACGTCACCGCGCAGGTCGAAGCCGCCACCGCCGGCAAGACCGGCCAGGACTTCGCCAATGCCCGCCGCACCGTGCTGGCCGATATCGAAAAGAACTGCGCCAATGGCGATGCCAAGCTGCGCTGCGATGCCGTGACCCTGTATCAGGGCGGTCGCTATAACCTGTACAAGTACAAGCGTTATCAGGACGTGCGTCTCGCCTTCGCGCCGGAGGCCGCGGCGGCCTCCTTTGGCGGCGATCCCGACAATTTCAACTTCCCGCGCTACGCCCTCGACATGTCGCTGCTGCGCGTTTACGAGGATGGCAAGCCGATCAAGAGCCCGAACCATTTCAAATGGTCGACCGAAGGCAGCAAGGAAGGCGATGCCAGCTTCGTCATCGGCAATCCCGGTTCCACCAGCCGCCTGCGCACCATCGCCGAGTTGGAATTCGTGCGCGACAATGTCGCCCCCTCCTTCCTGTTCTGGGCGCAGGAACGCCGTGGCCGTCTGATCGAATTCGGGCGGGAGAATGCCGACCGTAACCGCGAGGCGTTTGACGATCTGAACAGCATCGAGAATTCCATCAAGGTCTGGAAGGGCCGCCAGATGGCCTTGGCCGACAAGGAATTCTTCGGCGGCAAGGTCAAGGCGGAGCAGGAGCTGCGCGCCAAGATCGCCGCCGATCCTGCCCTGGCCGCCCAGGTCGGCGATGCGTTTGAGCAGATCGAGAAGGCCCAAGCCCGGTACGTTCAGCTCTACCAGCGTCTGATCCATCTGGAGCGTATGCGCGCGTTTGACAGCGTGCTGGCCATGAATGCCCGTCTGTTGCTGCGCGCCGGGGATGAGCGGCTGCTGCCGTCGGGCCAGCGTCTGCGCGAATATGGCGACAGCCGTCTGCCGGCCCTGAAGCAGCGCCTGTCCAATCCGGCCCCGGTGCATGCTGACCTGGAAATCGCCCTGCTGACCTTCTCGCTGACCAAGTTCCGCGAGCAGTTCGGCCCCGATGACGCCCTGGTCAAGGCCGTGTTGGGCAAGCAGTCGCCCGATCAGGTGGCTGCCGCCGCCGTAAAGGGCAGCAAGCTGGGCGATCCGGCGGAACGTCTGCGCCTGTTCGAAGGCGGCAAGGCTGCCGTCGATGCCTCTGACGATCCGATGATCAAGCTGATGAAGGTGGTGGACGCCGCGGCGCGCGCGGCCCGCAAGTCGGTGGAAGAGGAAGTGGACGCCGTCGTCGAACAGGCCCAGGCCCGCATCGCCAAGGCCCGCTTCGCCCTGTATGGCGACAGCGTATACC
>JAEMSB010000219.1:0-3583 GCA_016463045.1 Niveispirillum sp. | reverse complement strand
CCGACGCCACCCTTTCGCTGCGTTTGTCCTATGGCAAGATCCAGGGCTGGACGGAGCTGGATGGCACCGAGGTCAAGCCCTACACCACCATCGGTGGCCTGTATGAGCGCGACACCGGCGCCTTCCCGTTCGACATGGCCAAGAGCTGGGACGACGCCAAGGGCAAGGTCAACATGGCCACGCCCTATAATGCCGTCTCTACCAACGACATTATCGGCGGTAATTCCGGCTCCGCCGCCATCAATGCCAAGGGCGAGGTGATCGGCCTGGTCTTCGACGGCAATATCCACAGTCTGTCGGGCGACTATGGCTATGAGCCCAAGCGCAACCGCACCGTCATGGTCGATGTGCGTGGCATGTCCGAGGCGCTGCGCAATGTTTATGGCGCACAGCATATCGTGAAGGAACTGGGCCTGAAGTAAGGGCCTGGGGCATTGTCCTGTGCAAAAAGGCCGCCGGGAGCGATCCCGGCGGCCTTTGAGCATTCAAGCGCCCGCCAAGCCCGCATCAGGGCTTGCGCTTCTTCTGCTTATCCTTCTGCACCTCGTTCACCACGACGCCGGCGCCGGCACCGGCAAGGCCGCCCAAAGCGGCGCTGCCCAGGCTGCCACCCAGGACCGCACCGGTACCGGCACCGATCAGGGCGCCACTGGCGGCGCGTTCCTGCATGTTGCTGCCGCATGCGGCCAGGGTGAAGGTCAGGGTCAGGGCGGCAATTCCGGCCTTGGCATAGGCGATCGACATAATCTTCTCCATCGTAAGTGGCGGATGAAGGAGGAACATCGTTGCCCGCCCGCTTGTTCCCACGCATCCACCCCATGTCACCGTGTCATAGCAAGCGCTTTCGGGCACATGGCACCTTCGAACAGCGGGAATTTCCTCAATGAAATCAAAGCGTTTGCATATGCGGTATTATAATACCGTTTTGCAGACCCTTGCATCTACTGCATTTTTTGCTTGCGGCGGCGGGTGATGAGCGGTACATCACCATCCGCTTCGGTGCCAGCCCGGTGGTTGGCGCCTTCATCCGTATAAGCCCGAGTGCTCCGATGAAGACCTTTAACCTGACGCCGTCCGAGATCGAGAAGAACTGGATTCTGATCGATGCGGAAGGCGTTGTCCTGGGTCGTCTCGCCAGCCAGATCGCCCTGATCCTGCGCGGCAAGACCAAGCCCACCTATACCCCGTTCCTGGATTGCGGTGACAATGTCATCGTTATCAATGCCGACAAGGTTGCCCTGACCGGCAACAAGCGGAACGATGCCATGTTCTATTGGCACACTGGCTTCCCGGGCGGCATCAAGGGCCGTTCCGCTGGTCAGATCCTGGATGGCCGCTTCCCCGAGCGTGTTGTCATCAAGGCCGTTGAACGCATGATCAAGCGCAGCCCGCTGGGCCGCCGCCAGATGGGCAACCTGCGCGTTTACGCTGGTGCCGAGCATCCGCACGCCGCGCAGTCGCCGGTGGTGCTGGACCTTGCCGCCAAGAACGCCAAGAACAAGCGGAGCGCCTGATAAATGGCCACGATCAACAGCCTCGCTGACCTGAAGGCCGGCGCTGCCGCCTCCGTCGCCGCTGACCCGGCCGGTCCGGTTGAGCCCAAGCTCGACGCTTTCGGTCGCGCCTATGCCACCGGCAAGCGCAAGAACGCCGTCGCCCGCGTCTGGGTGAAGCCCGGCAGCGGCAAGATCACCGTGAATGGCCGTGAGCTGGCGGTTTATTTCGCCCGCCCCGTGCTGCGCATGATGATCAACCAGCCGTTCCAGATCACCAGCCGCATCGAGCAGTTCGACATCGTCGCCACCGTTTCCGGTGGTGGTCTGTCGGGCCAGGCCGGTGCACTGCGTCACGGCATCTCCAAGGCCCTGACCTACTTCGAGCCGGGCCTGCGTCCGCCGCTGAAGGCCGCTGGCCTGCTGACCCGCGATAGCCGCGTGGTCGAGCGTAAGAAGTACGGTAAGGCCAAGGCCCGCCGCAGCTTCCAGTTCTCCAAGCGCTAATCACGCTTGGCCCCGGTTCGCCGGGCTCAGTACGGAGAAAGGGCGTTCCCCAGGTGGGAGCGCCCTTTTTCTTTTGCCCAGAAAACCGGCACCCTCGAGATCATTGCACTGTCAAGGATCACCAGGAGCAACCGGTTGATCTTTTTCGCCTGATGGGACTCCGGTTCTGTTCAACAATACTTACCAGTTCCTCAACCATCATCGCCGATTTCCAGGGCATGATCCGGCGCCGTTCGTTGGCTGACTTAGCCCCCTGGCTGCAACGGGCAAGCCCATCTATGGTGGCGTCTTTCGCCAATGGCATCGTCAAGGATCGGGCCGCTGTGGAGGAGGCTATCACTTCCCCATGGTCCAACAGCCAAACCAAAGGCCAGATAACCAAGCTCAAACTCGTCAAACGCCAGATGTATGGCCGCGGAAAACTCGACCTGCTCCAAGCCCGCGTCATTGGCGCCGATTGACAAGGCACATCACCAAAAGTGCGTCAGAGCCAAACTTCTATGCCGATTGACAGCCCAGGAATACCAAACGCCTCACACCATGCGGGCCACGTGCGACAGCAGACGCCGATCACGGGTCAGGGCTATGGCCCGGTGGCGGGCCAGCGCCGCCGTCTCCGTCTGGCCCGTGCGGATCAGGGCCAGGCAGCGCACCACCCAGTAAGGCTGATAGGTTTCCTTGCGCGGTGCCATGATGGCATCAAGCGCCAGCAGCGCGTCCAGCGGCTGCCCCGCCTCCAACAGCGCCGCCGCCTGGGCCACTAGTACGCCCAGCGTCGGGCTGGACGCCGCCAGCATCCGGTAAAGCAGGGCTATGGCCTCGTGGTTGGTTTGGCCCGTGATGGGGCGTTGGATATGTACCGACTGGATCGCCGCCTCACACTGGTAGCGCCCGAAGCGCCCGGCGCGCGACGCGGTGGTCAGCAGCCCCTCCGCCTCGACAATCAACGGGCGGCTCCATAGCCGGGCATCCTGGTCGGCCAGGGGCACAAACTGCCCGTCAGGCGTGAACCGCGCCGCACGGCGGGCATGGCAATAGAGCATCAGGGCCAGCAGCCCCTTGGCCTCCGGCTCTCTGGGTAACAGATCGACCAGCAGGCGTCCGAGATAGAGCGCTTCTTCTGCCAGATCCTCCTCCACCCCAGCCTCTGCCGGACCGTCCCAGCCCGTGCCAAAGGCGCCATAAACAGCGTCCAGAACATCGGCAAATCGCTCAGACAGGGCGCCGGGGTCGGGCACGGCAAAGCGGATGCCGGCATCACGGATCTTGGCCTTGGCGCGGACCAGCCGCTGTCCCATGGTCGCCGGCTCCACGGCAAAGGCCTGGGCAATGCGCGTCGCGTCCAGGCCCAGCACCGTTTGCAGCATCAACGGCGTGCGCATGCCCGCATCAATGGCCGGATGGGCACAGACAAACAGCAGCTTCAGCCGTTCATCGGGAAAGTCATTGTCCCCTGTCTCCGGCCCATACAGGCGCTGTTCGACCTCCCCGGCGGCCAGGTCGCGCACCCCCTGCGACCGGCGACCATTGGCGGCGGTGTTGCGCGCCGCCGTCAGCAGCCAGGCCTCTGGCCGGTCCGGCAC
>JAEMSB010000723.1 GCA_016463045.1 Niveispirillum sp. | reverse complement strand
ATGCGGGCGGGCGCACGCTGGGCGAGGGTGTGGGCGGGGCCGCCAATATCCGCCTGGGCCTGGATGTCGCCTGGAATGCCATCATGGAGGCGGCGGATGGAGCATTGGCGCAGGCAGGGTTGGGGCGGGAGGTTCTGTCCAACACCTGTATCGGCCTGGGTCTGGCCGGCATCACCAATGCAGCCGATCAGCAGCGGGTGGCGGGCAGCGCGCCGGTGATTTTCGCCGGCATCCGGTCCGACACCGATGCCTATACCGCCTGCCTGGGTGCCCATGCCGGGGCCGATGGCGGCATCCTGATTTCCGGGACGGGCAGTGCGGCGCAGATCATTGTGAACGGCGTAGGGCGCGGGATCGGCGGCTGGGGGTTCGAGGTATCAGACCTTGGTTCCGGCGCGTCGATGGGGCGGGAGGCGGTGAAGGCCGCCCTTCTGGGTCATGATGGCATGGGGCCGCAGACGGATTTGACGCGGGCCGTGATGGCGGCGCTGGGCGGCGATCCGCCATCGGTCGTCGCCTGGGTCGGCCCGGCCCGGCCGGGGGATTATGGCACCCTGGCGCCCTTGGTGCTGGATCATGCGCGCAAGGGTGATCTGGTGGCCGAACGGCTGGTGCGCGAACAGGCGGATTATCTGGTCATGCATATCCGCAGGCTGCTGGAACTGGGTGCGCCCGCCATCTGTTTGATGGGGGGCTTGGGTCCGGTGCTGCTGGACTGGATGGCGCCCTGGGTGCGCAGGGCGCTGATGGAACCCAAGGGCGATGCCATGGCGGGCGGCGTGCTGCTGGCCATGCAGGCGGTGTCGGCATGAGCGTGACCGAACCCCTGTTCGATGGGGCCGCATTGTCCGCCGACAGCCCCCTGCCGCTTTACATGCAGCTGGCCCGGCATCTGAAACGGTTGATCAGCGACGGGACCCTGGCGGTGGAAGATGCGCTGCCCGCCGAGCGCGATCTAGCCGAAGGGTTTGCAGTATCGCGCGTGACGGTGCGCAAGGCGGTGCAGGCGCTGGTCGATGAGGGGCTTCTGCATCAGCGCCCGCGCGCCGGCACCTTCGTGGCCAAGGCCCCGCATGTGGAACAGCCTTTGTCGGCCCTGACCGGCTTTTCGGAGGATATGCGGTCGCGCGGGCTGGAGCCGTCGTCACGCTGGCTATCGCGCACGGTGGCCCCGGCCAGCCCGGAAGAGGCGATGGTGCTGGGCTTGGCGCTGGGGGAGAAGGTGAGCCGGTTGTGGCGTCTGCGTCTGGCCGACGATGCACCGATGGCGATCGAGCTGTCGGTGGTGCCGGCGCGCATCCTGCCCGACCCGATGCAGGTCACGGGATCGCTGTACGATGTGCTGCGCGGGTTGGGATATCCGCCGCACCGCGCCTTGCAGCGCCTGTCCGCCGGCCTGCTGAACCCCGATCAGGCCGGCATCCTGCATGTGCCCGAAGGCACGCCGGCTTTGTTCATTGAACGCCGCAGCTTCCTGGAAAATGGCCGCCCGCTGGAATTTGTGCGCAGCCAGTACCGGGGTGATGCCTACGATTTCATCGTGGAGCTGAACCTGACCGCTCCGCCCAACCCGTGATGTTTTGAGACCGATCATGACCAAGCCCGACAGCACCAGCACAAAGATGGCCGTGGAAGCGGCGGAAAGTGCATCCGCCATTCAGCGCCAGATCGAGCGCTGCGGCCCCCTGTTCAGCACTCTGGGGACGAAGCTGCGGGAACTGAACCCGTCGCTGGTGGTCACCTGCGCGCGCGGCAGCTCTGACCATGCCGCGACCTATGGCAAGTACCTGATCGAAACCCATTTGGGCCTGCCCGTCGCGTCGGTCGGGCCGTCGGTCGTGTCGTTGTACAATACCGATCTGAAGGTTGATGGCGCCCTGTTCGTGGCCGTATCGCAGAGCGGGCGCAGCCCCGACCTGCTGCGTCTGGCGGCGGCGGCGAAGAAGGGCGGGGCCTATGTCGTGGCCTTCGTGAATGACGAGACATCGCCGCTGGCCGAGGCTGCCGACCTGTTCATCCCACTGTGCGCAGGGCCGGAAATCAGTGTGGCGG
>JAEMSB010000722.1 GCA_016463045.1 Niveispirillum sp. | reverse complement strand
GGCCAGCCGCGCCCGGCAGCGCGTGCCGCCACCATCGATGCCCAGGAACAGGGGAGAGGTCATGAAGGCGTCTCTTGGTCTTTATCCGATCACTGACAGGTACGATACCAGATAAATACCAGATGGCAATATCCCAAGCCTGACTTGGCGATCAAAAAATCATCTGGTATGGTCACGAAGACGGTTTAACAAGACCAGAGACAGGATATGTCCGCGACGGAGAAGGTGGGCCAACGCTTCCAGGGGCTGGATCAATGGTCCACGCCCGACATTCTGGAGGCGTTGTGGGGCGGGCAGGCGCGGGCCGTGTCGGCCTGTCTGGCCACCCTGCCGGCGCTGGGCCGGGCCGTGGATGCGGCGGCGGGACGAATCGGCACCACAGGCCGCCTGATCTATGTCGGGGCCGGGTCCTCGGCGGTGCTGGCCGCCCTGGATGGCTTGGAACTGCCCGGTACCTTCAGCTTCCCCCTGACGCGGGTGGAACTGGTCCTGGCCGGGATCGGTGACCTGCGCCAGGGATTTGATGGTTCGGTGGAGGATGCGGGCGATGCTGGTGCGACCCGCGTCCAAGCCTTGTCCCCCGGCCCCACCGATATCGTCATCGGCGTATCGGCCAGCGGGCGCAGCGCCTTTACCGTCGGCGCCCTGGATGTGGCGCGGGCAGGCGGCGCCCTGACCATCGGTATCGCCAGCAATGAGGGCTCCCCGCTGCTGCTGGCCGCCGAACATCCGTTGTTTGTCGATAGCGGG
The DNA here is from genome assembly GCA_016463045.1 of Niveispirillum sp. Classification (GTDB taxonomy): domain Bacteria; phylum Pseudomonadota; class Alphaproteobacteria; order Azospirillales; family Azospirillaceae; genus Niveispirillum. Next base: position 1,303 of record JAEMSB010000722.1, on the reverse strand, counting down.
GAGGAAGTGATCGCGGGCTCCACCCGGCTGGCGGCGGGCACGGCGCAGAAACTGCTGCTGAACCTGTTCTCCACGGCCCTGATGGTGCGCCTCGGTGGGGTTTACGGGAACCTGATGGTCAATCTGCAGGTCAATAATGTGAAGCTGCAGGCCCGCGCGCTGGACATCCTGCGACAGATCACGGGGGCCGATTGCGACATGGCGGCAAAGGCCCTGGCCGATTGCGGCGGCGCGCTGAAACCGGCGGCCCTGGTCCTGCTGCGCGGCCTTTCGCCCGACGCGGCGCGCACGGCATTGGCGGCGGCGGGCGACAATCTGCGTAGGGCATTGGGGTAATCCATGGACCTGCTCGTCAAACTCTACGCCCTGCCCCCCGGTCCCGATCCGCTGCCGCCTGGCATCATCCTGCGCCGTGCTCTGGCACCAGAGGCACCCGCCATTCTGCCCTGGATCGTGGCCCGGTTTGGGGAAGGGTGGCGGGCGGAGGCCAGCGCGGCCCTGTCGGCCTGCCCCACCCGCATCCATATCGCGCATGATGATGCCGGCACCCTGCTGGGCTTTGCCTGCCATGACGTGACCGCGCGCGGCCTGTTCGGCCCCACGGGCGTGGATGAAGGGGCGCGGGGAACCGGCCTGGGCAAGGCGCTGCTACTGGCCAGCCTGCGCGCCATGGCCGCCGATGGTTACGCCTATGCCGTCATCGGCGGGGCAGGACCGGTGGAATTCTATCAAAAGGCCGTGGGCGCCATCCCCATCGCTGGCTCCGAACCCGGCCTTTACCGGGGGATGTTACGCGCCCCCGTCTAACCGCACCTTCAGTGCCAGCAGATCCTTCCACGCCTCCCGCTTGGCATCGGGATTGCGCAGCAGATAGGCGGGGTGCAGCATCGGCATCGCGGCCACCGACTTTTTCAACCCGGCACTGCCATAATCGAACCAGCGGCCCCGCAGCCGCGTGATCCCCTCTGTCCGGTTCAACATGGCCTTGGCCGAAATCCCGCCCGCGAAGATCAGGATGTCGGGCGCCATCAGCTCGATATGCCGCACCATGAACGGCATGCAGGCGGCAATCTCGCTGTCGGTCGGGCTGCGGTTGCCGGGCGGACGCCAGGGCAGCATGTTGGTGATATAGACGGCCTTGGCGGGATCATCGGCATGCCGGTCCAGGCCGATGGCCGACAGCATACGGTCCAGCAATTGTCCCGCCGGCCCGACAAAGGGTAGGCCCTGCCGGTCCTCATTCTCTCCCGGCGCCTCACCGATCAGCATGATGCGCGCCTGCCGGCTGCCCCTACCGAACACC
>JAEMSB010000218.1 GCA_016463045.1 Niveispirillum sp. | reverse complement strand
AACGCCTGGGCGATGTAATCGGTGATGCGCACATCGACCTGGGCGAACAGGTTGCAACGGGCCGGGTACAGCGTGTTGTCCAGATCGAAGACCCAATGGTCGACATGGGCAAAACGGTCGGCAAGGGGGGCAGCCAACGGGGTTGTGGCGGTCTGATAAGCGTTTGTCATGATTGTAACATGATCAACCGCCGATGTGACCGCAAGGGCAATGGACCGCAAGGCTCCGGTGCGTTACCACTGGATCAGCGAGAATTGGTTACCACGGGAGCGCCCCGGCCTTGTCATCCACCCCCGGCCCTGCCGATGCCATTGATATCGTGGCCCTGCCTGCCCTGCTGGAGGGCTGGCCCGGTCCCGGCCTGACGCTGGACGGGCAGGGGCAACCCCTGGCGTTGAATGCCGGCGCACGGCAACTGGCGGACCGGCATGATGGCTGGCTGATCGAACTGGGCCGTTGGGCCGCGTCCGGCGGGCCCTTGTCGGAACCGCATCGGTCGGTGCCAGTAGAAACGGGCAGTGGGCCAGGTGTTGTGGAATTCACCACCGTCCTGTTGAGCGGCGGTGGCGTGCTGTGCCTGGGTCGGGAGGTGACGCTGGAGCGCCGCCTGCGCCATGCCCTGACCGAAAGCCGGCAGCGTTACAAGGATCTGGTCGATATCTCGTCCGACTTCGCCTGGGAAGTGGGGCCGGACGGGCGGTTTGTCTTCGTGTCGGCGGCAGGTGCCATCGGCTATCACCCCGATGATCTGATTGGGCGGCACCCGTCGGAATTCGTGCTGGGCGATTTCGCGGATCAGCCGCTGCCCTTCGATACCGCTGTTGGTATCGAACGGACCGAGGTCTGGCTGCGGGCCAAGGATGGGGAGGCGGCCTGCCTCATCTCCTCTGCTGTGCCCCTGGTCGGGCCGCAGGGCGACTGGATCGGCGCGCGCGGTGCCTGCCGCGACATTACCGAGGCGCGGGTGAAGGGCATGGAGCTGGCCCAGGTCCGCCTGCGCGAGAAATATCTGGGCTATATCGTCTCCTCCACCCGCGATGACGTGGACCCGGCCAAGACGCTGGAGATTGCCGTAGGCGTGGCCGTGAATGCGACTGGGGCCGGCGGTGCCCGGCTTTATGCCCGCACCGGCGATGCCTTCGTGGAGGCTGCGGCCCAACTGGCCATGGTACCCAACATTGTGGAGGCCATCCCTCCCTTCCTGGAACAGGTGGCCGAACAGGCCGAACCGATCACGACATTGGTCAACGGCTATGGCATGCTGGCCACCCGCACCCTGTTCCGGCACGAGGTGAATGGTGCCATCCTGGTCTGGCGCGGTGATGGGCTGGACTGGAGCGAGGATGATTTCTCGATGATCCAGGCCATCGCCGATCAGGTGGGCGTGGCCGTGGCCCAGGCCCGCTACCAGGAACGGTTGAAGACCCTGTCGGAACGTGACGGCCTGACCGGTCTTTACAATCGCCGTACTTTCATGGAACTGCTGGAAAGCCGTCTGGACAAGCAGACGGGGGGCGGGTCTGCCCTGCTTTACTTCGATCTCGACAATTTCAAGGCCGTGAACGACAAGCTGGGTCATGGGGCGGGCGATGATGTGCTGCGCGCCGTGGGTGAGTTGCTGGGTACGCTGGCCCGGCCCAGCGACCTTTGCGGTCGTCTGGGCGGGGATGAATTCGTGCTGTGGATCGACCGCGTGGACGAGGCACAGTCCGTCGCCGTGGCCGACCGCCTGCTGCGCGAAGCTGCGGAATTCCTGCGTCCCCTGTCGGCCTCACCCGAAAAGCCCCTGGGCGTTTCGGTGGGGGTCGCGGTCTATCGCGGTGGCTCGGGCGAGTTGGCACAGGGCCTTGTCGACCGGGGTGACCAGGGTATGTATGCTGCCAAACGCATGGGCAAGGGCCATCGCGCCCTGTCCCCGGCCTTCACGGCTGATTGAGAACGGGATACGGTTCTTAAATGAAAGGTTCCACCCCCACCACGCCGCTGGATTACGATACCGCCAAGAAGCTGGCGGCCAGCGATGACGCCGGACAGCGCCGGATGGTGGCGTCGCGCGCCGATACCAAGCCGGAACTCCTGTTCTATCTGGCCAATGACGAAAGTGCCGAGGTGCGGCGCGAGATTGCGCGCAACAATGCCACGCCTCGCCAAGCGGATCTGCTGCTCTGCGGCGACCCGGACGAGGAGGTGCGGTCGGGTCTGGCGCGCAAGATCGCGATGCTGGTGCCCACACTGCCTGCCGACCGGGTGGGACAGCTTGAACGCATGACCCTGGACATTGTGGAGGCGCTGGCCAAGGATCAGGCATCTGCCGTGCGCCGTGTGGTGGCCGAAACCCTGAAGGATCAGCCGGGCGCGCCGCCGCACCTGATCCAGCAACTGGCCCGCGACCTGGAACTGTCGGTATCGGGTCCCGTCCTGCGCTTCTCGCCGCTGCTGACCGATGACGACCTGCTGTCGATCATCGGCAGCCAGCCCATGGATGGCAAGCTGGTGGCGATTGCCCAGCGTGCCGGCCTGTCGGGCGGCGTGTCGGAGGCGGTGGCCCGCACACAGTCGGAAGCGGCAGTGGCGGCCCTTCTGGGTAATGAATCCGCCCAGATCCGGGAAGAGACGCTGGACCGTATCATCGACATGGCGCCCCGGTTCGAACCCTGGCACGGCCCCCTGGTCCGCCGTCCGGCCCTGCCGCCCAAGGCGGCGGCCCGTATCGTGGGTTTTGTCAGCGAACAGCTGATGCGCGTGCTGGAGAACCGCACCGACCTGCCGCCTGATGTGCGTGCGGCGGTGCGCAGCGCGGTTCAGGAACGCGCCCGCAACGCCAACAAGGGCGGCGGGGCGGAACCGCTGGGCATTGGCGATGACGAGCCGGAGGAGGCGCCGAAGGAGCGCCCCATGGACAGGGCGCGCAAGGCCCATGCCGCCGGCAAGCTTGACGAGGATATGGTGGCGGCTGCCTTGACCCAGGGCGATCGCGCCTTCGTGCTGGCGGCACTGTCGGTGCGTGGCAATGTGCCCATCGACGCGGTGGACAAGATCATCGGGGGACAGAGTGCCCGCGGGGTGACGGCTTTGTGCTGGCGGGCCAAGCTGTCCATGCGCCTGTGCCGGCAAATCCAGCTGCGGGTGGCGAACATTCCGCCGACATCGGTGTTGAATGCACGGGAAGGCACCCATTACCCGATGTCGGACAGCGAGATGAACTGGCAGCTTGAATTCTTCGGATTGAAGGCATGAGGCCATGAACGCCGCCGCTGACCCGGATACGGCCCCGCCGACCCATCCAGGCCCCGTCGGCCTGATGTCGGGCACGGCGGCCCGCCGGGTCATGCAGTCGCTGATGCGCACGGGTCAGGAGGCGCGGTTCATCGGCGGCTGCGTGCGCGACGCCTTTCTGGGCATCCAGGCGACCGATATCGACATTGCCACGCCACTGGTTCCCGAAGAAGTGACGCGCCGCCTGCGCCAGGACGGTATCCGCGTCATCCCCACCGGCATTGAGCATGGTACCGTTACCGCCCTAACGGAGGGATCGTCGTTCGAGATCACGACGCTGCGCCGGGATGTCGAAACCGATGGGCGGCGCGCGGTGGTATCCTTCACCGATGACTGGCTGGAAGATGCCAGCCGCCGCGATTTCACCTTCAACGCCATGTCCCTGACCCCGGAGGGGGAGCTTTACGATCCGTTCGACGGGGTACGCGACCTGAAGGGCGGTCGCGTGCGCTTCATCGGGCAGGCGCGGGAACGGATTGCCGAAGATGTGCTGCGCATCCTGCGTTTCTTCCGTTTTCATGCCCGGTTCGGCCAGGGGCGGCCCGACCCCGATGCCCTGGCCGCCTGTGCCACCATGGCACCGCTGCTGCCATCCCTGTCGGGTGAGCGGGTGCAGCAGGAGGTGATGCGCATCCTGGCCCAGGACCGGATGGTGGAGGTCTGGCGCCTGATGATCGATTGCGGGGTGGTGGCGCACACCCTGCCGCACGCCACCAATGTCACGCGGCTGGCCGCACTCGACCGGCTGGAATGGCTGGTGGGGGAGGCGCATCCCATGGCGCATCTGGCAGCATTGCTACCATCGGGCCTGTCGGCGGCGGCGGACACGGCGGAACGGATGCGCCTGTCGAATGCCAACCGCGACTATCTTCTGTCACTCTGCGCCCCGCCGGTCGATGTGCATCCCGACCTGACGGTCACCAGCCGCCGCCATGCCTTGCAGAAACTGGGGCCGGAAACCTATCGCGACCTGTTGCTGCTGGCCGCCGCGACGCGGGGAACGCCCGCCGTGGAACTGCTGGAGGCCTTGGCGGAGGCGGCCACCTGGGTCGTGGTGCCCTTCCCCCTGAAGGGCCGCGACCTGCTGGAAATGGGGGTGCCGCCCGGACCGGAGGTGGGGGTGATGCTGGCCTCGCTGGAAGGGTGGTGGGCGGCCCGTGATTACCGGCCCACGCGTGAGGACTGCCTGACCGAACTGTCCCGCCGTATGGCCGACCGGCAGCGCGATCAAGTGTCGCCTGCAAAATCATAAGGTAATCTAACCCTCCAGTGGCAAGCTGCCCCCTTCCATCCAGCCAGGAACGGCAACGGGTGGAGGCTGTGCGACAGAAGCGTGAGGCGCTGGAAGCCATGGCCCAGAACGTGGAGGGGTAAACGCGCGCTGCCGTGGACCGGGTGGCGGGCTATACCGGTGAAATGGACATCCATGCGGCGCCATCGCCGCTGCCATGGAGAAACTGAGGGCGATGACGCAGGAAATCAGCCGCAATGTGGTGAAGGCCGCCGACGCCGCGCGTGAGGTGGCGGCCCGCGTCGCCGGTGTGGCCCCGTCTATCAACGACCTGCGTTTCATGCTGGTCCGCGTTGTCTGTATCTCCATGGCGGAGGTCGATTGACGCATTGCGCAACGCTTCCAGACCAACGCGACGGTCACCATCACCGTGGACGGCAAGCGGTACGATGTGACCCTGCTCGATCTCTCGATGGGCGGGACGCTGCTGTCGCCGGTGGCGGGTATCAGCCGTTCGGCGCGCGGAAAGCTGTCGGTTCCGTCGCTCTCTCTCGAAATCGGTTTCCAAACCCTGGACACGGGCGAGGAAGGGCTGCATCTCTTGTTCACGATCCAGGGCGATGAACAAGCCGCCCTTGCCCAGGCGCTGCGCCGTCTGGGGGCGGCGGCGTGACGGGAGGGGCCGATGCGGGCCAGTGACATCGACGGCGTGCTGGCTTTCTGGTTCCAGGAGGCGGGACCCGCCAAATGGTTTGGTGGCGGGCCGGACTTTGATGTGCTGGTGACGCACCGGCTTCTGCCTGCGCATCTGGCCGCCGGCAATGGCGATCTGGCCGATTGGACGGAAAGCCCGGAAGGGGTGCTGGCCCTGTGTATCCTGCTGGATCAGGCGCCGCGCAACATGTTCCGGGGCACGGCGCGGGCCTTTGCCACCGACCCGGTGGCCCTGGCCATCGCCACCGATGCCATTGCCCGCGAACAGGACCTGATGCTGCCGGAGGATCAGCGCCTGTTCATCTATCTGCCGTTTGAACATTCCGAACGGATCGAGGATCAGCGGCTGGCCGTGCGCCTGTTCGCCAACCGTACCCGTGACCCGGCCCTGCTGGACTATGCCTGCCGTCATCTGGCGGTCATCGCCCAATATGGCCGCTTCCCCCACCGCAACGCCATCCTGGAGCGGGAAAGCACGCAAGCCGAGCTGGCCTATCTGGCCATGCCGGGGTCAGGTTTCTGACCCGTTCCAGCAGGTCTTATGCCAGCGGCACGAAATCATGACCGATGGTCAAGATTTCGTGCCCCTCAGTCGCCGGCGAGCGCATCCGCGCCCTTGGCTACGCCGCATGGGCGGCGCGGCGGTCGTCACCGCCGTATCAACGGTCATAAATTATGGCCGTTGATATTACTGCCCCGCGCGGATGGCGGCGGCCTTTTCTTCCACCAGCTTTACCAGATGGTCGACGATGGCCTCGTCCTTCAGGCGGTGGGCGGGGACGCCGCCTAGATAGACCTGATGTGTGCCTTTGCCGCCACCGGTGAAGCCGATATCGGTCATGGTCGCCTCCCCCGGCCCGTTCACGACACAGCCGATGACAGAGACGGTCAGGGGTGTGGTGATATGGGCGAGGCGTTCTTCCAGCACCTCCACCGTCTTGATCACGTCGAACTGCTGCCGCGCGCAGGAGGGGCAGGAAATGACGGTGACACCCCGGCGGCGCAGGCCCAGGCTTTTCAGCATCTCATACCCGACCTTCACCTCTTCCACCGGATCGGCGGAAAGGGAAACGCGGATCGTGTCGCCGATGCCGGACCAGAGCAGCATGCCAAGGCCGATGGAGGATTTGACGGTACCGGCGCGCAGGCCGCCCGCCTCGGTAATGCCGATATGCAGCGGGTAGTCGCACGCCTCCGCCAGTCCCTGATAGGCTGCGACGGCCAGGAAGACGTCGGACGCCTTCACGGAAATCTTGAACTCCCGGAAATCATGGTCTTCCAGGATCTTGGCATGGGTCAGGGCGCTTTCGACCAGGGCTTCGGGGCAGGGCTCTCCATAACGCTCCAGCAACTCGCGTTCCAGGCTGCCGGCATTGACGCCGATGCGCATGGAACAGCCATGGTCCTTGGCGGCCTGCACGACCTCGCGCACCCGTTCCGCCGACCCGATATTGCCGGGATTGATGCGCAGGCAGGCGGCACCCGCTTTCGCCGCCTCGATGGCGCGGCGGTAATGGAAATGGATGTCGGCCACGATTGGCACCTGCGCCGCGCGCACGATTTCACCCAGGGCCGCCGTGCTTTCCTCATCCGGGCAGGAGACGCGGACGATATCGGCACCTGCCTCTTCCGCCCGCCGGATCTGCTCGATCGTGGCCTTGGCGTCCGCCGTGGACGTGTTGGTCATGGTCTGCACGGTGATCGGCGCGTCGCCCCCCACCAGCACCGACCCGACCCGCACCTGACGGGACTTGCGGCGCTGAATCTGACGCCAGGGGCGGTGGGCGGCGGGATCGTGGTTGGGGCTCATGGATGAACCTTCGGGAAGAGAGTGTGTATCGTAGGTCAGGTCGAGCGCGATGCGCGAGCCCTGACAGGTATGGATTGAAAGCTTTTTCTGTCAGGGCTCGGCTTTCGCCTCGACCTGACCTACAGCGCGCGTTACCGCCCCGCCAGCGCTTCCGGTGCCAGGGGGACGCTGCGCAATACCTGGGACTTGGCGCCCAGCGGGGCAAGGTCGCGGCCATCCACCGACACGACAAGGCCGCCGGCATTGCCGGTGTTCAGCACCATGCCGGGCACGTCGGGGGCGCGGAACAGGTCACCCCGGCGCAGCACGCGCGAGGCCCAGAGCGTGCCCTTGCCGTCGCGCACCTCGATCCAGCTATCCTCCACGGCGCGGATGGTGACGCGCACCTTGCCGTCGGCCAGACCGAAGACGCGGCCCGTGGGCACCACCTGTTCGGTGGTCGCGGGCGGGGCGTTGGCGGCGGGGGCGGCGGGTGTGCCCGACACC
>JAEMSB010000721.1 GCA_016463045.1 Niveispirillum sp. | reverse complement strand
GCGATGGGGTGGGCGGAAACAGGCTTCTGCATGATTGTTCCGGTCTGCGGGGATAAGGTGGGGTGCCAGATGGGGTGCCGCCGCCGCCTGTCCAGGGTGTAAAGGCGAGAATCTGTTCGGCTACTGCCCATACTATGCTTGTGCGTCATGGCACCAGGGGCCATGGAATGGTAACAATAGTCCATTGATTGAGGCCGCGAGCAGGCGATGGACGGCACGACCGGCGCAGAACGGCCCCCCACCTCACCGGACCGCCTTCGGGTGCGCTATCCGGTCCTGTCCCCTTGGCTGGCTTTGCCGCTGGCGCTGGCCGGGATGGCTGCTCTTGCCGTGACCTTGCTGCGGCCCGAAGCGGCCCTGCCCGCCGGGGTCAACCCCTGGCAGCCGGCGGCACTGGCCTGTGCCGGTCTGGCGGTATTGCTGCTGCTGGCCGTCACAATCCATGCCGCCTGTCAGCAACGATCCCAGTCCATCCGCGAGCGCCAGGAACTGCGCGATGCCAATGCCGCCCTGGTGGCGCAGGTGACGCGTCAGCAGGCGGTGATGGACCGACTGGCGCAGTCGGAACGCAAATACCGCGAGATTTATGAGACGGCGATGGAGGGGATGTTCACCATCGACATCCCCGGTCGTTTCCTGTCCGCCAACCCCGCCCTGCTGGCCATGCTGCGCTATGACAGCCTTGAGCAATTGCAGGCGGAGGTGCAGGACGCCACCGTCAGTTTCTATATGGATCAGGACAACCGGGAGGCCATCACCCAGGCCCTTCTGACGCAGGAAGAGGTGGGCAGTGTGCCCGTCGAACTGCGCCGCCGCGATGGCGAAGGCTTCTGGGTCGCCATTTCGGCCCGTATCATCCGCAATGCCGATGGCAGGGCTGTGGCGTTCCAGGGCAGCGTGCGCGACATCACGCAATGGCGCCGCGACCGGCAGGCCATGGAGGCCGCCTTGGACGCCGCCGAAATGGCCAACCGCGCCAAGTCGGAATTCCTGGCCAACATGACGCATGAGTTGCGCACGCCGCTGAACGCCATCATCGGCTTTTCAGAGATCATCGCGACGGAGGCCATGGGGCCGATGGGCCAGCCCGCCTATCGCGAATATGCCCATGATGTCCATGACAGCGGCCAGATGCTGCTGTCGCTGATCAACGACATCCTGGACCTGTCCAAGATCCAGGCCGGCAAGAAGGAACTGTCGGAAAAGCTGGTCGATGTGCCCCGTCTGATCCGGTCCAGCATGCGCCTTGTCGCCGAACGCGCCGACAAGGGCGGGGTGCTGCTGGAGACGGAGATGGAGGCGGAACTTCCGCCCGTGCGCGCCGATGAGGTGGCGTTGAAGCAGATCCTGTCCAACCTTCTGTCCAACGCCGTGAAATTCACGCCCCAGGGCGGCAAGGTGGTCTGCGGCGCCCGGGTGGAGGCCGATGGCGGCATGTCGCTCTATGTCCGCGACAATGGCATCGGCATGCGCGAGGAAGACATCGCCACCGCCATGGAGCCGTTCCGCCAGATCGAAGGCAGCCATTCCCGCTCTGCCGGTGGTGTGGGGCTGGGCCTGCCCCTGGTCCTGGCGTTGGCCCGCTTGCATGGCGGTGACGCTACGCTGGAAAGCACCATCGATATCGGCACCACCGTCACCGTCACCCTGCCGCCCACACGGGTGCAGGCCATGCCCCTGGCCTTCCTGCGCTCTGTCATCCCGGCTTAATGCTTTGCCCCCTCAATCGCCGGGCGGGCGCGTCTGCGCCCTTGACTGCGCCGCACGGGCGTCGCCGTAAAGGCGGCCTGAATTGTATCCATAGGGATGGAAGGGCCATGACAAGGGGGCCGGCAATGCCGCATCGGAAAGGCGCATCTGCATCGTCGGGGATTGCGAGCGGTTCGCAGGGGTGGGACAAGAGTACATGACCCAGCACACCCTGACCGATCCCGTCCCGACCCTGCCCGCCCCGACCGCCGCCTGGCGCCGCTATCGGCCTAGCGGCTGGACCCTGGTGGTCCTGGCCATCGCGCTGGGTGTGATCAGCCATGTGCCGGGCGGCCTGGGCGTGTTT
>JAEMSB010000217.1 GCA_016463045.1 Niveispirillum sp. | reverse complement strand
TGTGGCCAACGCCGTCGCCCGTATCGACGCCCTGCCGCGTCAGGCGCCCATCGCGGATCCCGATGCCACATTGGTGGAGGCGGCGGCGGCTGGCTTCGTCCTTTTGAAGAATGACGGCGAGGTTCTGCCGGTTCTGCCCAAGCGGGTGCGCCGCATCGCCATCATCGGCCCCAATGCCGCCAGCCCCTGTCTGCAGGGCGGCACCTTCGCCAAGATCGCCGTCCGTCCCGATTTCGTCACCCCCTTGCAGGCCATCCGTGACCGGTTCGGCGACAAGTGCGAGGTGCTGTATGAGCAGGGTGTGGAGCCGGAATATCGCCTGCCGCCGATCAGCGCGACACCCGCCCGCGACCTCGGCGACGGCGCCACGCGCGGCCTGACGGTGGAATGGCTGCCGGCGGATGGCGAAACGCCTGTCCATGCCGAAACCCGCGACACGAATTCCCTGACCTGGTTCGTGGGGCTGCCGGGCACCGACGCCCTGAAGCAGCCGGGGCGTATCCGCGCCACCGGATGGATCACCCCGGAACGCAGCGGCCCGCATTGCCTGCATGTTGGTGGCACCGGTACGGTCACGCTGTCGGTTGATGGCGAACAGGTCTTTGCCGGCGGTGGCCCGGTGTCACCGTCGGACCTGATGGGCATCCTGAAGGGTGGCGACAGCCAGTCTGTCGTTGTCGACCTGAAGGCCGGGCAGCCGGTGCTGCTGCGTTTCGAACTGACCTACAGCCCCGCCCGCGCGCAGGGCCTGTGGTACGGGGTGCGCGGCCCGGACCTGCCCGATGCCATGCTGGCCCGCGCCGTTGCCGCCGCCGCCAAGGCCGATCTGGTCCTGCTGATGCTGGGTGAGACTGCGGATGCCGGTGTGGAAAGCAAGGATCGCGCGGGCACGGCCCTGCCGGCGGCACAGATCGATCTGATCGACCGTATCCGGCATGTGAACACCAACATCGTCGCCATCTGCAATGTCGCCCATGCCTTCGACCTGTCCTGGCAGGACAAGGTGCGCGGGCTGATGATCACCTGGTATCCGGGTGAGCAATATGGCCCGGCCCTGGCCCAGGTCCTGGCCGGCGACCGTGAACCGGGCGGGCGCCTGCCCCTCAGCATTGCCGCCCGCGACGCCGATTACCCCGCCTTCGACCTGAAGCCGCAGGCCGGTGGTGCCGTGCCGTACCGCGAGGGGCATCTGATCGGCTACAAGGGCATGCAGGCGGCGGGCACCGATCCGCTACATGCCTTCGGTGCCGGTTTCGGCTATGCGCGCTTCGACCTGCTGGAGGCGGCGGTTGCCGGTGACATTGCCCATGGCGTTACCGTGTCAGGCCGGATACGCAATCTCTCTGACCGGCCCGGCAAGGCGGTGCCCCAGCTCTATGTCGCCGGGGCTGATAATGTACGTCACCTGTGGGCGTTTGCCGCCGTCACGGTTGCAGCGGGTGAAACCCTTTCCTTTACCCTCTCGGTCCCGGCACGCGCGTTCCAGACATGGGACGGCGGCTGGACCAATGCCACGGGGCCGCACCATATCCTGGTCGGTTGGAACAGTGTAGACCTGCCTATCCAACTGCCAGTTGGGTGATAGGGGACAGGATCAGCGTTTGCCATTCCCGCATTGATGCATCCCGGAACAGGGCGGCGGATATCCATCCGCCGCCCTGTTCTTTTTCGTCCGTTGAAATGACAATGCCGGTTGCCCATCGGGTGTTTACATACTACCATACCAGTCGGGCCATTCCCTCGCTTTAAAATGGTAGCGCTATCATTTCGGTGTTGGTTCGCCCCTATGGAAACCCGTGACCGGTGGCAAACATCGGCGGCTTTGTCGAGGAAACGTCTTGGTGGATGCAAACAGCCTTTCCCCCGCCCGCCCGGGGCTCCGCTCCTTCGTTCTGGCCGCTCTGCTGTCACTGACCCCGGTCACGGCGGCATGGGCCTGCGACGTGCCGATCAGCACATGCACGAAGGCCAAGCCGGGCAGCCTGCCGCTGATCCGTGCGGGTCAGGCGATACCGGTCTTCATTGATGCCGGCGCCGACCCGGCCGTCAGACACGCGGCAGATGATCTGCGCGCCGATTTTGGCCGTGTCGCGGGTCAGGCATCGTCGGCACTGTCATCCCTGGCGGATGCCAGGGGACCGGTGATCATCATCGGGGTCCTGGGCGCCAGTCCGACCATTGATGCGTTGGTGCGGGATGGCAAGCTGACCCTTGATGGGCTGGCCGGGCAGTGGGAGGGGTACCGGCAGGTGGTGGTGGACCGCCCGGCACCGGGCATTCCCAAGGCGCTGGTCATTGTTGGTTCCGACCGCCGGGGTGCTGTTTATGGCACTTATGATCTGTCGGAAAGGATCGGGGTTTCGCCCTGGGTCTGGTGGGCCGATGTACCGGTGGTGCGCCAGCGTGAACTGTATCTGATGCCCGGCACCCGCGCGGATCATCCGCGCGTCAAATATCGCGGCTTCTTCATCAATGATGAAGACCCAGCCTTCAGCGGCTGGGCCAAGGCGAAATTCGGCGGCATTAATGCCGATCTCTATGGCCATGTCTTTGAATTGCTGCTGCGGCTGAAGGGCAATTACCTGTGGCCCGCCATGTGGGCGCCCAAGGCCTTCAATGATGATGACCCGCGCAACATGGTGCTGGCCGATGAGATGGGGGTGGTCATGGGCACCTCCCATCATGAGCCGCTGACCAGGGCGCAGCATGAATGGCACCGCAACAAGGACAAGGGCATTACCGGCGGTCGCTGGGACTATGCCACCAATGCCGACAATCTGCGCGCCTTCTGGCGCGGCGGCATCGAACGCATGATGTCGAAGGGTGACGGCAAGGGCTATGAAACCCTGCTGACCGTCGGCATGCGCGGCGACGGGGACGAGCCGATGTCGGAGGAAACGGCCACCCAGATGCTGGAAACCATCGTGGCCGATCAGCGCAAGATCATTGCCGAGGTGACGGGAAAGCCCCCCGAACAGACGCCGCAACTCTGGGCGCTATATAAGGAAGTGCAGGATTATTACGACCATGGCATGCGGGTGCCCGACGATGTCACCCTGCTGTTCGCCGACGATAATTGGGGCCAGATCCGCCGCCTGCCGGCGGCCGGGCGCGACCCGGTGAACCGGGCCGGCGGCTATGGTGTCTATTACCATTTCGACTATGTCGGGGCGCCCCGGAACTACAAGTGGCTGAATACGAACCAGATTTCCAAGACCTGGCAGCAGATGGATCTGGCCTATGAAAGCGGGGCGCGGAACATCTGGATCGTCAATGTTGGCGATATCAAGCCGGTCGAATATCCGCTGGATTTCTTCCTGGACATGGCCTGGAATCCGGAGGAAATGACGCTGGATGCCCTGTCCAAATGGCCCAGCCAATGGTCATCGCAGATGTTCGGCGACGCGCTGGGGCCGGAGATCGCGCAGGTGATGGAAACCTACGCCGCCTATGCCTCGCGCCGGAAACCGGAACTGATCGACCAGGATACATTCCCGCTGGGCGAAGGCATGGGGCCGGTTCTGGATGGCGGGCCGTTTGGGCAGATGGTAACGGACTGGCGCGCCCTGGTGGCGAAGATGGAGGCCATCAAGGCCCGCCTGCGTCCCGATCAGCAGGACGCCTATTTCCAACTGGTCGAACATCCGGTTCTGGCCCTGTCCAACCTCTATGAGATGTATTACGCGGCGGCCTGGAACAAGCGGCTGATGACCCGTAACGACCCTCGCGCCGACTATTTCGCGAACGAGGTGGAGCGGACCTTCAAGCGCGATGCAGACCTGACGGCGCAGTATCACAGCATCAATGGCGGCAAATGGGCCGGCATGATGAATCAGGTCCATATGAGCTATGTGATCTGGCAGACACCCACCACGCAATCCATGCCCAGCATCAGCCGCGTTTCCGCCGACACCCCGCCCGACCGTCTGGCCGCACAGATCAAGTTCACGACCGAGCGGAAATCTGATCCGGCGGTCATCACCCTGCCGGCGTCGAAGTTCGACAAGGCGGTGGCGGGCAAGGGCCTGTCCTGGCAGGTGGTTCCCTATCTGGGTCGTGGCGACGCCGTCGTCGCCCTGCCGCAGGGGCGGGCCGCCACAACCCCGGCGGACGGTGTGCGGCTTGATTACGGCATCACCTTGCCGTCCGATGGTGCGGCCATCGTCTCGCTGCGGCTGGCCCCAACCCTGGACACCACGGGCGGCAAGGGCATCCGCATCGGCGTTTCCATTGATGATGGGCCGGTGCAGACTGTCACCTCCCACCTGATCCCCACACCGGGTGCTATCAACAGCCCTGAACAGGCCGCCTGGGTGGAGGCGGTGAAGAACCACGCCCACCATGTGGAGGCCCGGTTCGACGGTATCAAGGCGGGCCGCCACACCGTGAAACTCTGGCGTATCGATGACAATGCCGTGATTGAAGCACTGACGATCAGCCAGCGCTGACCCGGTTTCCTGTTCCTTAGTCGCCGCCGGCGCGGTTTTCGCTCTGCGGAAACCGCTCAAAGGAGTTCTCGATGGCTTCGCGGACAATCAAGGCGCTGCGCTGGTGGATGATCGGTCTGATCATGCTGGGCGCTGTCATCAACTATCTGACACGGGCGACCCTGGGCGTGGCGGCCCCGACCGTTCTGACGGATCTGAACATCACGTCGGAGGAATATGGCTGGATCACCGCGGCCTTTCAGTTGGGCGTGATGATGCAGCCGCTCTGCGGCTATGTGCTGGACGTGATCGGTCTAAAGATGGGGTTCGCCATCTTCGCCACCGCCTGGTCGTTGCTGACCATGGCGCATGGGCTGGCCCATAACTGGCCCATGCTGATGGGGTTGCGCGGGCTGCTGGGGCTGGCGGAAGGGTCGGCCAATCCCGCCGGCATGAAGGCGGTGGCGGAATGGTTCCCGGCACGCGAACGGGGGCATGCGGGCGGTGTCTATAATATCGGCGCCTCGGTTGGGTCCATGCTGGCCCCGCCGCTGGTGGCCTGGGCCATCCTGTTCTGGAACTGGCAGATGGCCTTTGTCCTGGCGGGTGCCCTGGGTCTGGTCTGGGTCGCGGCCTGGCTGAAATTCTATCAGTCGCCGGCTACTCACCCGGCTTTGTCCGATGAAGAACGCGCCCATATCGCGGCGGGTCAGGAAAGCCATCTGACCGGCGACGGTGCCCGGCCCGATTTTCGGCAATTGCTGAAACAGCGCAATTTCTGGGGCATCGCCCTGCCGCGTTTCCTGGCCGACCCGACCTGGGGTACCTTGGCTTTCTGGGTGCCGCTATACCTGACGACGGTACGCGGCTTCGACCTGACGGCCATCGCCATGTTTGCGTGGCTGCCCTTTGTCGCCGCCGATCTGGGCTGTATGTTCGGACCCACCGTGGCCGCCTTCCTGCACCGCCGTGGCCTCAGCCTGCTTAATGCCCGGCGCGGGGCCTTCACGGTTGGCGCGGTGCTGATGGTGGGGATGGCCTTCGTGGGCCGGGTGGAAAGTGCCTATCTGGCCATCGCGCTGCTCTGCCTGGGCGGGTTCGCGCATCAGACGCTGTCTGTCACCGTCATCACCATGGCCTCTGACCTGTTCCGCCGGAATGAAGTGGCGACCGTGGCCGGCATGGCGGGGACCATGGGCAATCTCGGCGTGCTGATCTTCTCCCTGCTGATCGGCGGGCTGGTCGCCACGGTCGGCTATGATCCATTCTTCCTGGCGCTGGGCGTGCTTGACCTGCTGGGCGCTGTTCTGCTCTGGACCCTGGTACGGGAAAGATAAGGCCATGATCCGCAATCCGATCCTGCCCGGCTTCAACCCGGACCCGTCCATCGTGCGGGTGGGGGCCGATTACTATATCGCCACCTCCACCTTTGAATGGTTTCCGGGGGTGCAGATCCATCACTCCCGTGACCTCGTCCATTGGCGCCTGCTGTCCCGGCCCCTGACACGGCCCAGCCAGTTGAACATGCTGGGCGCGCCCGACAGTTGCGGTGTCTGGGCGCCGTGCCTGACCCATGTCGATGGCCTGTTCTATCTGATCTACACCGATGTGAAGCGTTATGGCCGCACGACGGTGGGCGGGGCGTCGGGCGCGTCACTGCGCGATTTCCACAATTATCTGGTCACCTGCGACCGGATCGATGGTGAATGGTCTGATCCCGTCCATCTGAACAGCAGCGGTTTCGACCCCTCGCTGTTCCATGATGATGACGGGCGCAAATATCTGCTGAACATGCTGTGGGACCACCGGCCCGGTCGCAACCGTTTTGCCGGCATCGTGGCCCAGGAATTTTGCCCGAAGACCCGCACCCTGATCGGGGACCGGCAGATGATCTTCAAGGGTACGGCCCTGGGCCTCACGGAGGCACCGCATCTCTATAAGCGCGGTGGCTGGTACTATCTACTGACGGCGGAGGGGGGGACCGGCTGGAACCATGCCGTCACCATGGCTCGCTCCCGCCACCTCACCGGCCCCTATGAACTGCACCCCGACACCTACATCCTCAGTTCCCGCACCCGTCCCGACGTACCGTTGCAGCGGGCGGGCCATGCCGATCTGGTGGAAACGGCGGATGGCGAGACCTATGCCGTCTATCTCTGTGGCCGGCCCTTGCCCAACCGGGGCCGCTGCATCCTTGGCCGCGAAACCGCGATCCAGCGCATGGTCTGGGGCGACGATGGCTGGCTGCGGACCGTGGACGGGCAGGGGCTACCCAGCCTGACCACGCCGTCACCCGGCCTGCCATCGCATCCGTTCCCCGCCATCCCGGCCCGCACGGATTTCGACGGCCCGTCATTGCCCGTCGATTTCCAATGGCTGCGCAGCCCCCATCCCGACGAATTGTTCAGCCTGACCTTGCGCCCTGGCTGGTTGCGTCTTTTCGGTCGTGAAACGATCGGAAGCCTTTATCGTCAGGCCCTTGTCGCCCGCCGCCTGCAATCCTTCTGTGTCAGCGTCGCCACCCATATGGATTTCGAACCCAGCCATTTCCAGCAGGCGGCGGGCCTCGTCTGTTACTATGGCGGAACGAAATTCCACTATCTCCATGTCAGTCATGAGGATGGGGTGGGAAAGCATCTGCGTGTCATGTCGGCCCTGCCGGACAGTACCCAGGCTGACGCCTTCACCGATCCCATCCCGCCGCCCCCCGGCCCCATCAGCCTGCGCGCCGAACTGGATCAGGAACGGCTGCGCTTCGCCTATCGGCTGGAGGGTGGGGACTGGGTCTGGCTGCCGCAGATCTTCGACGCCAGTATCATGTCGGACGAGGCGACCAGCCCCGGCGCGCCGAATTTCACCGGGGCCTTCGTTGGCATGGCCTGTCAGGATATGGCCGGCACCGGTTACCCGGCGGATTTCGACTGGTTCGACTATACTGATCGCGATTATCTGCCGGACCCGGCCCGACCGGCCTGATCTATCCGCCCAGCCCCGGACTGTGCCGGGTCAGGTGGCGCAGGGGCAGCAGGCTGAACAGCAAGATGGCGGCGGGCAGCAGGGCTAACAGCACGGGGATGACCGCCACCGTGCCTACCGCCTGTGCCCCACCCCCCTCCAC
>JAEMSB010000720.1 GCA_016463045.1 Niveispirillum sp. | reverse complement strand
AGCGTATCGACATGCTGGCCCAGCCCGATCAGCGGCAGGGTCAGTGACAGGCCAAGCCGGCTTGTACGGGTTGTTGCCGTTGCGTCCAGCCCCAACTCCACCCCCCATCCGTACTGCCGCGTCAGGGTGACGCTTGCCCCCAGGTCACCCGCCAGATACCGGCCTATCGATAGCTCAAAGCGGCTGCCCCCGTCCTGTCCTTCCCACCCTGCGCTGACATGGCCAGTGGTGCGCCCGCTACCACGATACAGCGTCTCCACGCTGGGTGGCCGCTTCCAGACATGATGTGCGGCAACGCCGACCGACCATCGTGCCGTCAGTGTCTGGTACCGCAGTTCACCACCACCCCCGCCATACATCGGGTCCAGATGCCCAACCTCCGCCAACAGATCCAGCGATGGTGCCAGCGCCCGCACATACGCTATCTGGGCCCGGTCCAGCGCGAACCGGCGATAAAGATACAGCGCCGCATCGTCCCGGCCTTTTGACGGGGGATACCAGCGGGGCAGGGCGATATTGGCCGCATTTGCTACCCTGCCTTCCCCCGTCAGGATCAGGCCGGGCCAGGGCAGCAGATGCAGCCGTGCGCCCACCGAAGTCCGGCTGGCCCAGGGATAGCCACGCGGCCCCGGTTCCGCCTCCAATGTTGTATCCAAGGCCATTTCCCAATGGCTGGCCAGACTGTCGGGCGTCGCCGCGCGATCGAACCGCGTACCCTGACGGATTTCAGCAGCGCTGATCCTGTGGCGACGCCATTTCTGAAGGTCTGGGGCGTAAAGCCGGGCCGAAACGCCGGGAAGACCCAGCCGGTGACTTGCCACCACCACCCTATCCGACGTCGGATGAACCCTCTCCAAGGTGGCATGCAAGGCGCCGCCCGGTGACGCAAAGGGGCCGATATCGGTCCACACCCCGGCATCGGGCCGCCGCGACCGTCCGAAATAGGGTTCGGACAGGCTGTCGCCCGCGAATTGCTGGACCAGCCCCGCGACCAGCCCCCGGTCACGCAGCCAGGTAATGCTCAAACTGCGTCCCGGTTCGGGAGACCAGCCAACCCCCAGCATCGGCCCGTCCAATCCGCCGGTCCCCGCCCGTATCCAGGTGTCAGTCACCCAAGGCAGGGAGAGTTTCACGGGGAGATGCAGGCTCAAGACAGGGCGGATATCTGCGCTACCGGTTCGCGTTATCCCCGCCGTAACCTCAACCCCGCCCGGCTTCCAGCCTAACAGCAGGCTATCCAGCCGCTCTGTCATGGTTGCCCCGTGCCCCCGGCTGTCCAGGACCAGACTGGGTAGCAAGCCTTGCCGTTGCGTCAGTTCCAGGGCGACATCAGCCTGCGCGCCCCAGTCCCCCTGTCGCACCGTGACCGACAGGGGCTTGACCGGGCGCATGCCGGCGCTGACCCCCGCGACATTATCCTCCGGTATTTCCAGTCCCAGCCAGAACGCCCCTTCCACAGGCTGAAAGGCGCTGGGCTGCCCTGACAGGCCCGGCACGACCGCCCCAGCGGTCGGGGCCAGCAACAGCAGCAGGATCAGGACCGTGAACAGGTGCATGAGGGGGCAGGGCGATGAATAGTGCAGGCGTACTATCCATGCCACCGCCCATAATATCAATCAAAAGGCGATGTCTAAACCTGATGAAGATATAATTGGTAGTCAGTGTCGGGGATTGAACCCGTAATGCGAAAAAGTTCGGCTCGTTTGATCGCGATAAAAGACCTGTGCAGGTCCGGCCCCAACGCATCCTTCAGAAAGTCCGACGTCTCCGCCTGGGCGATGGCTGCGCGCCAGTCGGGGGGCATGGCGCTGGCGAAGGGTGTTTCCTGGGTGAAGCCCTGATAGTCCGCTGCCGGTCCCGGATCGATGGCATGCGCCATGCCGCGCCGCATCCCGGCTAGAACCGTGGCACCCACCATATAGGGGCAGGCATCCACACCGGCGGGACGATGTTCTACGCGCCTTGCCGTGACCGGTCCGGCAGGAACCCGTAACGCAACCGACCTATCGTTAACGCCCCAGGTGGGCTGCACTGGCGCATACAGCTTGGCCACGAACCGGCGC
>JAEMSB010000216.1:4877-7552 GCA_016463045.1 Niveispirillum sp. | reverse complement strand
ACGTCATTGTCCTTCACCTGGAAGGAGGGGATATTGACGCGCTTGCCGTTCACCAGGATGTGACCATGGTTGATGATCTGGCGAGCCGAGAACGGGGTCGGGGCGAACTTCATGCGGTAGACGACGGCGTCCAGGCGGCGCTCCAGCAGCTGGATCAGGTTCTCGCCCGAGTCACCCTTGCGGCGCACGGCTTCCTGGTACAGCTTGCGGAACTGCTTCTCACCGATATTGCCGTAGTAGCCCTTCAGCTTCTGCTTGGCCATCAGCTGCAGACCGAAGTCCGACGGCTTCTTGCGGCGCTGACCATGCTGGCCGGGGCCATATTCACGCTTGTTGACCGGGGACTTGGCACGGCCCCACAGGTTCACGCCGAGGCGGCGGTCAATCTTATACTTGGCTTCTTGACGCTTGCTCATCACAAACTCCGTTATGCTGCCCGATGATCAGACAGCTTTGTTGTCCCGGTAGTTCCCTGCCCTTTGACCGCTGGACGGTTCCAAAAGACAAAAACAGGGACGGGGCGCCAAATGACCGGCGCCCGCCTTCCCAGGAATGGTGGCGGGTATAGAGGATGGCGGGGGGCCTGTCAAACCCGATGGCGGCCCACCCGCGCAACCCAGAAAGGATTCAAAGGCAGGCGTTCAGCGCGGCGGCAAACCGGCCCGCCGTCTCCACCGACAGGCCCGCGATGTTGATACGGCCGGAGCCGGCCATATAGACGGCGTGTTCTTCGCGCAGACGCTTGACCACATCGGGCGAGAGCGGCAGCAGGGAGAACATCCCCCGCTGCTGATCCACCCGGCCCAGCACGCCACCATGGGCGGCAAGGGCCGCGCGGATGCCCAGCAGCCGGTCGCGCATATTGTCCAGTTCCAACGTCCAGTCGGCCACCAGGGCGGCATCATCCATAAGCGTGGCAATGACGGCCCCGCCATGGTCGGGCGGCATGGACCAATTGGCGCGTGCGAGCGCCAGCATGTTGGAACCGACGCGGTCGGTGTCGGCGGCACTGCCCGTCTGTACGAACAAGGCGCCGACACGGTCACGATAGACGCCGAAATTCTTGTCGCAGGAATAGGCCAGCACCGCCTCCGGGCAGGCATCCATCACCATCCGCACGCCGGCGGCGTCCTGTTCCATGCCCAGGCCCAGACCCTGATAGGCCAGATCCAGGAAGGGCAGGATGCCGCGCGTGGACAGGGTGTCGGCAATCGCCCGCCACTGTTCCAGGCTGAAATCCGCGCCGGTCGGGTTGTGGCAGCAGCCATGCAGCAGGGCGACATCGCCCGGCTGTGCCCGGTTCAGCGCATCCATGACGGCATCGAAGGTCAGTGTCTGGCTGGCCGGGTCGAAATGCTTGTAAGTCTGGGCCTTCAGGCCGGATGCTGCCAGGATGGGCGGATGGTTGGGCCAGGTGGGCGTACCCACCCAAACCGTGACGTCGGGCCGGCTGGCCGCGATCAGTTCAGCCCCCAGACGCAGGGCACCGGTGCCGCCCGGCGTCTGTACGCCTGTCAGGCGGCCACCCAGTTCGACATCGCCCAGGGCCAGACGCGCCATATGGCGGGCGAAGGCGACATTGCCCTCGGGACCCAGGTAGGACTTGCTGTCCTGGCTTTCCCAAAGCTTGCGTTCCGCCGCCTTGACCGAGCGCATGACGGGCGTATGGCCGGCATCGTCACGGAACACACCCACGCCCAGGTCGATCTTGCCCGGACGGGGATCGTTGCGGAACATGCCGATCAGGGCCAGAAGGGCGTCGGCAGGCTGTTGGGCCAGCGGCTGAAAGAAGGACATCGGAACCTCGGGTGGGCGGGGAAAGGCTGTGGGCACAGGATAGGCCTTCGCCTGCGCAATTACTGTGCGAAGTGGCCACGCAGAAGCGCTGATCTGCCTTGCCCGGGCGGTTTGGCAGACAAATTATTGCGCGGGCCGGCGTGTGGCCAGCCAGATGCCCGGCAGCACCAGGGCCATGCCGGCCAGATGGAACCCCTCCAGCCGTTCGCCCAGCAGCAGGGCGGCCAGCGCGGCATTGTACAGCGGGGTGAGGTAGAGCGTCATGCCGGCCCGGCCCGGCCCGAACACCGTCACCAGCCGCCCATAGACAAGGTAGGAGGCCAGGCCCGGCACGAGCGCCAGGAAGAACAGGGTGGCGATGGTGCGGGCCGACCCGTCCGCCACCTGTCCCATGCCCAATTCCAGCCCATAGAAGGGCAGCATGGCCACCACCCCGCCGGCACAGATGCCGGAGAAGCGGGCAAAGGGCGTCAGGCCGCTGGCGCGGTGACGCAATAGCAGGGAGTAAAAGGCCCAGCCATTGGCGGCCAGCACGATCCAGAGATCGCCCGCCGTGAAATGCAGATGCAGCAGTGCCTTGGGATCGCCCTTGGCGATGACGGTGACGACGCCGGCCAGACTGACCGCCACGCCCGTGGCCTGAATGGCGCTGACCCTCTCCCGCCAGAACAGGCGACCGTAGAGCACGATTAGCACAGGTGCCGACGCATAGATCAGGCTGATATTGGTAGCTGTCGTCGTCTGTCCCGCCAGATAGACGGGCGCGCCGCAGATCCCCATGCCAAGTGCCCCCAGCAGCAGGAACCCTCGCCAATCGCGCCGCAGTTCCGGCCAGGCGGCGATCAGTTCATGGCGGATGAACGGCGCCAGGATCAGTA
>JAEMSB010000216.1:0-4867 GCA_016463045.1 Niveispirillum sp. | reverse complement strand
GGCCAGGGCCCAGCGCCAGAACGCCATGGCCACCGCCGGTATCTCCCCCGCCACGAACCGTGCCGTCAGCACGTTCGACCCGAACAAGAGGGGCGAGGCGGCCAGCAGCAGGAACCAGGAGAAGAGGGAGGGGCGATGGGGCATGGTCAGCCGCTATAGGCTGACATCGGGGCGTTGCCAAGTGTCAGATCGGACGGAGCCTGACCGGAATGCGGAGAAGGGGCGGTGGGAAACCCCAAGAGGATACAGACGATCCCAAGCAGGTTGCTCACCGGATGGAGGTTTCCAACCCGTCCAGCAGGCTTCTGACCCGCGATTGCTCGCCTTCGTCGCCGGCGGGCCACCAGCCGTGGATGCGCCAGATTTCACCCGATGACAGGGCACAGACCCGGTGTTCCTCGAATTCGTTCTCGTCAGGGGCGTCAGACGGTGGCTTGACATGGTGCATGCAGACCGGCTGCCCCGGTGCGGGTATCGGCAGGGTGGCCGGCACCATCTGTCCGGTGTCCTTCATGAGGGCGGTGTAGAATGCCGGGAAGGGCTCTTTCAGGAAATCGCGTTCGATCATGCCGCGCCCGTCCCGACCGGTTTTCCAGAACCAATGTCTGCTGCCGCCGCTTTCCCGTGGTTCGACCTCCATCTCCCAGCCGGTCACCAGCCTTGCGTCCTTGCCCGTGACGGGATTGCGCCAGATGGCGGATGTCGTCTGTGGCATGCTGTAGGCGGACGAATAATCCACCACCGGTTCGGGTGCGAAGGCGCGTAGCGGATTGGGCAGCGCCAGCAGCATGCTGGCGGTCAGGCTGTAGATGACGGGGCCAAACGGGTGGCGTGACCATCCGGTCCCATCCTGCACCACAACAAGGTCCAGCGCCTGATCCCAGCGCGTCCGCTGCCCCCGGACCAGTCGACGACGGGCTTGGGCCATGGTGAAGGGGGCGATGAGGTGCAGGCCCAGTCCGAAGCCCTCCACCCAAACCCTGACTTGCCGGATCAACATGGTGAGGAACCCCGGCCTGCTGCCATCCGCGCGCCGGACGCGCAGGCCCATGGAGCGCTTTCCGATCGTGTTGCCGAACAGGGCCACCATTAAGGCCTGCGGCAGAAGCGTGGCAGGAAGCAGCCAGAAGGCCAGGGTGAAATCAGCGAGGTTGATACCGATCTTACCCGGTGGCTTGAGCGCGTAATGCACACCCAGGACGAACCCAGCCAGAATCACGCCCGCCGTAAAGTCGATCCCCTGGGCCAATAGCCGCGACAGGGGGCTGGCCGGTCGGTCGGCACCGGGATCGGGCAGGGGGATGTCAGGGCCGATGTCAGAGACGAAAATGTCGGATGCGGGGGGAAAGGTATGCCGCAGGGCGGCGATTTCCCCAATCCGGGTCCAGCCGGGCAATGCCGGCTGCCATGCCCAGTCACCGGCATGCAGAATCCCTTTTCGAAGCATGCCGGTCAGGTGGAATGTCGAGGTTGGTCCAAGGACGGCCCCGTCGCGTACATACCACCATTCTGTTGACATCAGCGCCCCGACCCCCGTTTGTCCGGGCGTAGTGTAGAATGTTGGGCGCCAGCGTCAACGGGTTGCAGTTTCCAGTCTGATCTCGCTTGCCAGAAGCAGCCGGTCCAGACGCGGTTCCAGCTTCACGCCCTTGCGTACCACCCACCGGCCCTGGGCGTGCATCAAGGGTATCCAGGCGACATCGTCAAAGAAGGCGCGGGTTGCCGATTGCAGCATGCTGTCCCGTTTGGCGGGATCAGGTTCCCCCAGGGCTGCGCGCAGCAGGCGATCGATATCGGCGTTGCAGTAGCCGGCATAATTATGGGCGCCCCGGCTGGGTCCGCCGCTGCTGGTGCCCAGCAGGGCCCGCAACGAGTCCGGCATATTGGCCGGATTGAAGATCCAGCCGCCATAGAACAGTTGAAAATCGCCGGTGCGCAGCCGTTCCGTGTAGCGTTCCATCGGCTCGACCTGCACCTTGACGCGCACCCCCACCTTGTCCAGGAAATAGGCGATGGCGTCGCCGATCTTGGATTGCAGGGGTGTGACCATCAGGGTCGTGTCGAAACCGCCTGCCAACCCCGCGTCGGCCAGCA
This sequence comes from Niveispirillum sp., assembly GCA_016463045.1. Lineage (GTDB taxonomy): Bacteria > Pseudomonadota > Alphaproteobacteria > Azospirillales > Azospirillaceae > Niveispirillum. The sequence continues at coordinate 2,773 of JAEMSB010000216.1, read as the reverse complement.
GGCGCTTGGCCTCCTGCGGATCATACACATCATCGGGTATGCCGGGCGTATAGCCCGCCATACCTGGCATAGCCATCTGGCCCGTCGCCGTGCCATAGCCGGGAACGATGCGGTCGGATAGGAGCCGGGCCGGAATGGCCAGCATCAGGGCGCGGCGCACCCGCACATCCCGGAACCTGTTGGCACTGCCGTCGTCTGGCACATGCTGATTGGATTGAAGATAGGTGACGGCGGCGGACGCACCTTCCACGACCTGCACAGCCTGCTGGCTGCCGAAGAAGGGCAGGGCTTCCAGCGACACCCCGTCCAGCACGTCGATCCGGCCCTCCAGCATGGCGGGCACGCGTTCATTCTCTGCCAGCCGGATCAGCCGGACATGGTCCCAATCTGCCGACCGACCCCAATAATCGGGATTGCGTTCCAGCAGGATTTCCTTGTCCCCGAAACTGACCAGCCGGAACGGGCCGGTGCCCGCCCGCGAACCGGCGGACCCGAATTTTCCGTCATCAAGCCAGTCGCTGAAGGCCGCACAGCCTTCCGCGCTGTAGCTGACAGGCGCGCGGCTACCGGGCTCGCCGGGGGCGGGGATGATGGGGATACTGGCGACATCGCTGGGGAAAATGGTCACCGGGCTGCGGTGACGCACCAGGATGCTGTGCGCGTCCGGGGCCGTCACCGATGCGACCTCTGCCAGCCGTGCGGCGAAGGGGCGGGGTTCCGGCCCGACCTTGCCCGTGCGGCAGAAGCTGTAGATCACGTCACGCGGGGTCAGCGGGCGGCCATTCTGGAACCGCACATCCCGACGCAGGCGGAACAGCCAGGACCCGTCGGGCTGCATCTCCCAGCTTTCTGCCAGCCGGGGAGAGGGCTGAAACTGCGCGTCGGCCTGCGCTAGCCCTTCATAGACCTGATCATGCAGCATATATTCGTTGCGGTTGGCACCGACATGCGGGTCGGTGCTGCGCGCAAGGTTCATGACACCCAGACGCAGGTCGGCGGCATGTGCCGTGACCGGTACCGTTGCGACCAGGGCTGCCACCAGCAGCCCCCGCACGGTGTACAGAAAACCCGGCCCCGCCAAACCAGACCCCGTTCAAACCGAAAAAACCATGCCCTCATAGGGGCTGCGCACTGTCAGGCAACTTACCCACCAAAGCAATAGGCCGAACGGTGTAAAATCCCCGATGTCACATCCCCTCGAACTGCACCACCCAAGGTTCCACCTTTGCCGCATCGATCCAGTCCACCATGGCCGGCATGGTGTGGATGGTTTCAACATAGGCGGCAGATACGGGGTCCAGCGGCACGTTCCAGGTGCGCAACCGGGTGGCAACGGGTGCAAACATGGCATCGGCAATGCTGAAGGCACCAAACAGGAACGGGCCAGCGTGGCCGAATCGGGCGCGGCAGTCCGTCCAGATGGCCAGGACCCGGTCGATATCGGCCTGGGCCGCCGCCACCCGGTCGGGCCGGTCAAAGCGGCTGCGCACATCCATGAACAGGTTCTTACGCAAGTCCGGGAATCCCGAATGCATCTCCGCCGACACGGCGCGGGCTACGGCCCGCACCGATGCGTCGGCGGGCCAGAGCTGTGCCGCCGGGAACAGCTCATTCACATATTCGCAGATGGCCAGGCTGTCCCAGACCACCAGATCGCCATGGCGCAGCGACGGCGCCTTGCCGCTGGGGGCATAGGACAGCAGCGTGGCCTTGGTTTCAGGCTGGCGCAGCGGCACCACCACCTCCGCAAAGTCGGCACCGGCATGGCGCAGGGCCAACCAGGGGCGTAGCGACCAGGAAGAATAGGCCTTGTTGCCCATGACCAGCGTGAGGGGGGCGGAGTTTCTGTCGGACATCGCGTTGGCTCTGCTTCACCGTTGCGGAGAGGAGGACGGGAGAGTAGGGCTGTTGGCGAATGACCGCAAAGCCCCAACTTGGCTCGGGGACAATCGCGGCACCCATGCACGACCGCTACAGCCCAAGGACGAGATTTCGTGATCGACCATCTCCTGACCGCCGCCGCTGCCGATACCGTTCCCCTGACGTTGGTGACCAAGGCCGGGCTGGATGCTTGGCTGGCCGCCGCGTCCCCGGCCGATGCCGCCTGGGTGAAGCGCCTTGGCTTCAAGGCTGCCCCCGGCGCCACCGCCATCTTGCCGGGTGCCGGCGGGCAGATTGCGCGCGTGCTGGCCGGGGTGGCAGACCGGATCGACATCTGGTCGCTGGCCAGTCTGCCAGGCAGCCTGCCCGCCGGGTCCTACGCCATTGAGGCCGATCTGGACGCCGACACCGCGACGGCGGTGGCTACGGGCTGGGTCCTGGCGACGTATCAGTTCACCCGCTACAAGAAGTCCACCAAGGAATTTGCCAGCCTTGTCCTGCCGGCCAAGGCCGATGCCGCCGCGGTAGAGCGGTTTGCAAAGGCGGCCTTCCTGGTCCGCGATCTGGTGAATACGCCGTGCGAGGATATGGGGCCGCCGCAGCTGGCTGAGGCCGCACAGAAGTTGGCCGCCGAATTCGGCGCCACCTTCAGCGCCATTGTCGGTGATGATCTGCTGACCCAGAACTATCCCATGATCCATGCCGTGGGTCGCGCCGCCGCGCGGGAACCGCGCCTGATCGAACTGCGCTGGGGCGATGCCGCCCACCCGCTGGTGACATTGGTCGGCAAGGGTGTGTGCTTTGATACCGGTGGTCTGGATATCAAGCCGTCGGCGGGTATGCTGCTGATGAAGAAGGATATGGGGGGCGCGGCGCATGCGCTGGGCCTGGC
>JAEMSB010000215.1:6361-7553 GCA_016463045.1 Niveispirillum sp. | reverse complement strand
GACCCCGGCCACCCTGATCACGGGGACCGCGCAATTCCAGGCGGATCAGGCTCTCATCCTCTCCCAACGCATCAACCAGCCATTGGCGGTTGACCCGCAGGCGGTCCTGCGGGCCGGCATTGGGGGGTGGTTTGCTGGCCACCGATACTTCAAAACCCGGTGCCGCAATACCCGACCTGAGGCTGGCTGCGACGCCGGCCAGCATATGCTGATTGGGCGGCGGGGTTGGAGAGGTCACCAGCAGCAGGAAATTCAACAGCTGTGACAACAGCACGCCCACCAGCATCAGCACAAAGATGCGTACGAACAGGGGCCAGCCGGCCAACGGGTTACGGATTTTGAACAGGACAGCCACCATGTGCCAGAAAATCACCCGCAGGATAGGCCGGCGGCCCGCGCCGTGAAAGGGCGCAGACCGCCGGCCCGACCGTCAGACGCCGACCGTCACGCTGGCGGTATAGCCTGCCGAGACGCTGCCGGACATGGTCAGTGTCTGGGCCGCGATCTGGGCGGCGGTATTGTCACCAAACACATTGTCGCTGGTCAGCGTGACCGCGTTCAGGGCCGCAGTGCTGTTACCATAGCCACCGGCGGCATAGACGGTGGCGCAGACACTGCCCGGCACCGCCATCTGTGAAATCAGGGTGGCGGTACGGCCCGTTCCGCTGGTCGCGGCGGCCTGGCTGGTGAACACTTCGAAATGGATGTGCGGGTACCGGCCCATGTAGCAGCCGGGGACGATGGTCTGGAACGTCACCTGCCCATTGCTGTCGGAAATCTGCATACCGCGCAGATAGCTTTCGGTCGGCAGGTCATAGAGCGAGTATTTACCCGCCGCATCACAGTGCCAGATATAGATGGCGTAACCTGACAGCGGCGTGCAGCCCGTGGAATTCTGCAGGGTAATGGTCAACGTCATCGGCACGCCCGTTGCCTGGGTCGTGGAACTGATGAAGCTGGACCGGATATCAGACCGGATGACACCAGACGAGGTCAGGACGTTGGAGGTGGCACCGCTGGACGTGTTGGTGCCGTCGGCGGGATAGGGGCCGTTGGTTTCGGTAGCATAATCAACGCAGGAACCGCCGGTCGTGGTGGTCCCGCCCGTGCTGCCGGTCGTGCTGCCTGTGGTGGTGCTGCTACTGGTCGTGGTGCTGTCCGACCCGCCACCACCGCCGCAGCCCGTCAGCAG
>JAEMSB010000215.1:2786-6351 GCA_016463045.1 Niveispirillum sp. | reverse complement strand
CCCCGCGCAGCAGCGACTGAGCGCGGCGGCGTTCCAGGATCTTGGTGTTCAGGGTTTCCAGATCGAAGAGCAGGCCACGGTCATGGTCTTCGATGTGATGTTCGCTCATCTCTTGTCTCCGTTGCGGGGGTGTCCGACGGGGGCACCGCCGTTCGCGGTTCAAGGGATGGCGGGGTGATGTTGCCCGGAAATGTCAGGCATGTGTCACGGCCCCGTCTGGTCCCGTCATATTATGTCGCCTGAAAGATTATGTCGGTGCCGGGACGACCGGTTACGCCTGGGGTGTGGCGGGAATGCCGCACCCCCTATCGCGTGACGGCCGGCACGAACATATAGCCCTCGTTGCGCACGGTACGGATCAGTTCGGCGCTGTCATCGGCAGCAGCCAGTTTGCGGCGCAGACGGCTGATCTGTACGTCGATGGCACGGTCGAAATGGTCGGTGCTTTCGCCGTGGGCGAAATCCAGCAACTGATCACGGGTCAGCACGCGGCGCGGATGATCGACCAGGGCACGCAGCAGGCGGAATTCCGCATCCGACAAGGTCACGTCCTGGCCCGACGGGGCCGCGACCATGCGGCTGTCCGGCTGCATGCGCCAGCCGGCAAAACCGATCCAGTTTTCAGCCACGGCGGGTGGCGCGGCGGTGGCAGGGGCCGGGTCGACCGGGACCGCCGCACCCCGGTTGCGGCGCAGGACGGTGCGGATGCGGGCCAGCAGTTCGCGCGGATTGCATGGCTTTTCCATGTAATCCTCTGCCCCCATTTCCAGCCCGACGATACGATCGACATCGCCGCCCACCGCCGACAGCATGATGACGGGCGGCCCGCCGCCGGCCACCAGCGCCTTGAGCGCCGTCAAGCCATCTTCCTGCGGCATCATCACATCCAGAACGATCAGGTCATAACTGCCCGACGCCAGTTTTGCCCGCATTTCAGGCGGATTGCCGGCGGTGTCGGTGCGGTAGCCGTGCCGGTCCAGGAAGGTGGAGATCAGGCCGCGCAGGCCCGGATCATCATCCACGATCAATATGCGGGTCATCAAATCCATACCCCGATTATGGCGTCGTGACCTTCTCTGTACGAGCCGAAAATCTCCCTCCCATGTCGGATTGTTTCAGCATGTTGCAGGGCGCGAACCGTTTTGCACTCTGATGCAATGTGCCTGACACAACATGGCAGGCCGCTTTATCGGTCCGACATATGCCGGCAAAGCCCGCCCCCTATCCCTTGGTCCAGGTTCTGAACGATACCAAGGGAGAAAAGCATGCGTACCGTGAAACGAACCCTGGCGGCGCTGGTGCCCCTGCTGCTGTCGGCCCCTGCGGCCCTGGCACAGACGGTCGGCGATCCCAAGGGGGCGGGCCCCATCGTGGCCGCCCTGTCCTGGATGCAGGGCACCCTGATGGGCAATGTCGCCACCACGGTCGCCGTGATGGCGGTGGCGGCGGTCGGCTTCCTGATGCTGACGGGCCGGATGAACTGGCGTTTCGGCGCGACCGTGGTGCTGGGTTGCTTCATTCTGTTCGGGGCCGGGGCCATCGTGTCGGGCATCCAGGCGACAACCATGGTGGCCCGCTGATGCTGGCCCGTGCGCCCGTCTTCCGTGCCCTGACCCGGCCCCAGATGTTTGCGGGCGTGACCTATAATTTCTTCGTCATCAACCTGTTGGTGACGACAGAGGCGTTTCTGGTCACGCGTTCCTTCCTGGCCCTGCCGGTTGCACTTCTGGTGCATGCCGCTGGCTACCTGGCCTGCCTGCGCGAACCCCGCATCTTCGATCTGTGGCTGACCAAGGTCACCACCTGCCCGCGCGTCCGCAACTGGAAGCGCTGGCGATCAAATTCCTACGGCGCTTGATTTCGAGCGCCCTGATTTGGTGGAGAAATCCCATGCCGACATGGAAAGGTCCCGCTTCCTGGGCCGGTCGTGAAGCCAGCGCCGGGGATCGGTTGCCCTATCAGGCGCTGCTGGACGATGGCAGCCTGCTGCTACGCGACGGGTCGCTGCTGCGTACGATCCATGTGGCGGGTCTGGCCTTCGAAACGGAGGATTCAGAGGCGCTGAACCACCGGCTGGCGGTCCGGGAGGTGATGCTGCGTTCCGCCCTGGACGCGCGGTATGTGGTTTATCACCATGTCATCCGCCGCCGCATCCAACCGGAACTGACGGCCAGTTTCGACAGCCCACTGGCCGGCCTGATCGACCGGCGCTGGCAGGAACGCTTGGCCGACCGGCGACTGTTCATCAATGAACAGTTCCTGACCATTTTGCGTCGTCCGGCCCGTGGCAAGGCCGGGCTGGTCGATCGCATCCTGTCGCGCGGTCGGTCAACGCAGCGCCTGGACAGCGAACGCCGCGCCCTGGATGCCGCCGTCACGGCCCTGCTGGCCGGTCTGGAACCCTATGGCGCCCGCGTGCTGGGTACCTATGACACAGCCCATGGCCCGTGTTCAGAGGTGCTGGAACTGCTGTCTGCCCTATATAATGGGGAGATGCGGCCCGTGCTGCTGCCGCCCAAGGTCACCGATATCGGTCGCCACATTCCTTATTCCCGTGTCAGCTTCGGTGTCGATGCGCTGGAACTGGCGGGTCCGCAGGGCCGGCAGGTGGCCGCCGGCCTGTCGGTGAAGGAATATCCCGACGCCACCCGCGCCGGCCTTCTGGACAATATCCTGCGCCTGCCCGTCGAACTGACCCTGACGGAAAGTTTCGCGCCTGTTGACCGGCAGACGGCGCGCGAGCGCATGGATCTGGCGCTGCGCCGCCACCGTGCGACGGATGAGGAAACGGTGACCGAACGGGCGGAGATGCTGGCCGCGCGCGACGCGCTGTCGGCGGGTCAGGTCGGGTTCGGCGATCATCATCTGGGCCTGCTGGTCCGGGCATCCGACATGGCGGCACTGGATGATGCTGTGGCGCTGGCCGGCGCCGCCCTGTCCGATATCGGTGCGATTGCCGTGCGCGAGGATGTCAATCTGGAGCCGTTATTCTGGGGACAGTTCCCCGGCAATGAGCGGTTCCTGGTCCGCCGCGCCCTGATCTCCACCGCCAATGCCGCCGGCTTCCTGTCCCTGCACGGCTTCCCCCTGGGCAGTGCCGGCGGCAACCATTGGGGTGATGCCGTGGCCATGTTCGAAACCACCAGCGCCACGCCCTATTTCTTCAATTTCCATGAAGGCGATCTGGGCAATTTCACCATCATCGGCCCGTCCGGGTCGGGCAAGACGGTGGTGCTGAACTTCCTGGCGGCCCAGGCGCAGAAATACAAGCCGCGCACCATCTTCTTTGACAAGGATCGGGGGGCGGAGATTTTCCTGCGCGGCATCGGCGGGCATTACAGCCGGCTGCTGCCCGGCGAACCGTCGGGCATGAACCCGCTGCACCTGCCCGACAGTGCCGTCAACCGCGCCTTTCTGCGCCTGTGGCTGGCCTGCCTACTGAAGGCAGAAGGGCCGGAGGAAGAGGCAGCGATTGCTGATGCCGTCGATGCCTGCTTCGAGCATGCCCCGCATCTGCGCCGCCTACGCCATTTCAGGGAGTTGCTGTCGGGCGCCACCCGGCCCA
>JAEMSB010000215.1:0-2776 GCA_016463045.1 Niveispirillum sp. | reverse complement strand
CCTGGATCGGGCTGGGCGAACATGCCTGGCTGTTCGACAATGAGGTGGACCGGCTGGATCTGGACGCGCGCGTGCTGGGCTTTGACATGACGGCGCTGCTGGATGTGCCTGCCCTGCGCACGCCCGCCATGATGTATCTGTTCCATCGTATTGATGAGCGGCTGGACGGTGATCCGTCCATGATCCTGATCGATGAGGGCTGGAAGGCGCTGGACGATCCTGTCTTTGCCGCTCGCATCCGCGACTGGCTGAAGACGCTGCGAAAGCGCAACGCCATTGTCGGCTTTGCCACGCAATCGGCACGCGATGCGCTGGATAGTCGCATCGCCAGTGCCATTGTCGAACAGACCTCCACCATGATCTTCATGCCCAACCCGAAGGCGCGGGAGGATGATTACTGTGCCGGGTTCGGCCTGTCGGCGCATGAGTTGGAGCTGATCCGGGGCCTGCCGGCGCATGGGCGCTGCTTCCTGGTCCGCCATGCCAACCATTCCATCGTGCCGCGCCTGGATTTGGGCGGCATGAACGACATGCTGATGGTTCTGTCGGGGCGGGAGGCGAATGTCCGCCGCTTGGACATGATCCGCGCCAGCACGGGCGATGATCCCGCCCGCTGGTACCCGCGTCTGACGGGCACACCCTGGCCCGGCGCGACGGACCTGCCGGGGCTGGAAAGGCTGGCCGCAGAATGACGACCCAGGCTTGCCCCGGATTTGCCAGTCTGGATGGTGCGGGCGGGGTTGCCGGTGCCCTGCGCGCCGTCGATTGCCTGGCGGCCCAGACCACGGAAAAGGCCTTTTCCACGCTGCTTGGCCCGGATGGTGCGCTGGGGCAGGCGTTGACCCTGCTGCTGACCCTCTATGTCGCGCTGATGGCGGTGCGCATGCTGACCGGGCGCACGGGTGTCGGCCTGTCCAGCCTAACCCCGCGCATGATGGGGCTGGGGCTGGTCCTCTGCTTCGCCACCTCCTGGGCCGCCTATCATCAGGTGGTGTGGAACCTGCTGGTTGGCGCGCCCGACCATCTGGCCTCGCTGCTGGCCGGGACGCGGGGATCGGCCCCGTCGCTGTTCGCCGACCGGCTGGACCAGTTGTTTCAGCTTGTCCTGGATGCGGCCCGGCAGTCGGCGGGGGCGGGGGCGGAGAAACCGACCATGCTGGCCGGCATGCGCCCGGCGGACCTGCTGTGGATAGCCTCTCTGCTGCTGCTGTTCGGTACCGTGGGTGTGCTGGTTGCGTCCAAGATCGCGCTGGCGGCCCTGCTGGCGCTGGGGCCGGTCTTCATCGTGCTGGCCCTGTTCCGGGCGACCAGCGGGCTGTTCGAGGGGTGGCTGCGCGCCTCCATCCTGTTCGCCCTTGTGCCGCTGCTGACGGTTCTGGTCGGTACCGGTGCGTTGGCGCTGATTGCCCCCATGCTGTCGGACCTGGCCATGGCCGGCGGCACGCCGACGCCGGAACTGGCCGTGTCGGTACTGCTGGGCGCGGGTGTGTTCAGTCTGTTGATGCTGCTGGTCCTGCGTGTGGCATCGACATTGACGGGGGGATGGCGTCTTAACCTGCATGGCCGGCTGGATGCGCCGCGTGGCCAGGGCGGTTCTGCTCATGCCAGCGTCACCACCCATGCGGCCACCCCCGCCCTGACCCAGGCCGCTGTCAGAGCCAGTGCCACCGCCCAGAGCAACGCTGCCGCTGCCCTGTCCGGTGCCACGATGCCGATCCTGAATTCGCTGCAGACCGCACCGCGTGCCGCCGGCATGGTGGCCTCAGTCGGCCTGACCAGTCCGGGCGATACCGCCCGCCAGAACCCCACCAATGCCCCGCAGCGTAACCGCCACGCCGCAGGCCTGGGCCAGCGTTTCCGCAGCCCAGCTGTGAAAGGAACCCAATCATGACCACGCGTCTGCTGACCCTGCCGCTGTTGGCGATCCTGCTGTCCACCACGCCCTGCTTTGCCGATAACCGCATCGTCTGGACACAGTATGACGAAGCCACCGTGGTTACAGTACCCGGTCGCGCCGGTATCCAGACTACAATTCAGTTTGAAGCGGGGGAGCGGATCGAGAACGTGGACATCGGTGACAGCGCCGGCTGGCAGGTCACGCCCAACCGCCGCGCCGACCTTCTGTTCCTAAAGCCGATCCTGCCCGATAGCCGCACCAACATGACGGTCGTCACCGACCGCCGCACCTATCTGTTCGACCTGACGACGGGGGGCAAGGGCGGGCCGCTTTATGTCATGCGCTTCAGCTATCCCAAGCCGTTCACCCCACCGACCCCCACCGTAGCGGAGGCACCGCCGCCCGACATCACGTCCGACCCGGCCCCGAAGGTGGCGGAAGAGGTGGCGGTCCCCCAGCCCAGCGACCTGAATTTCGCGTGGGAGAAGCAGGGGCCGGAAAAGATGCTGCCGGCGCAGGTGTTCGATGATGGCCATTCCACCTATCTGCGCTGGGAAGCCGGGGCCGAGGTGCCAGCCATCATGGTGGCCGGACCGGATGGGGTGGAAGGTCCCGCCAATTACGCCTTGCGCAACGATCTGATCGTGGTGGACGGCGTGCCGCGCCGCATCACCCTGCGCAATGGCAAGCGTACGGCCAGCCTGATCCAGACCACCCAGACTGCGGAAAGGACCCAGTGATGAGCTTCACCGCCGACCCCGTCCGTGTCAGTGATGATCCCCGCCTGTCCATGCCCGCCGGTGCCTTGGTTTTGGCGGGCCGCACCCATTATCCCGTGGTGGCGGACCGCCAAAACCAAGGCACCGGCGGGCATGGACA
>JAEMSB010000214.1 GCA_016463045.1 Niveispirillum sp. | reverse complement strand
GGAGACGGGTGGAGAAACGGGGGGTGACACCGGGGGTGAAACAGGTGGCGATACCGGCGGAGAGACAGGGGGAGAAACCGGCGGCGATACTGGTGGAGAGACAGGGGGAGACACAGGCGGGGAGACCGGCGGCGACGTCACCGTGACGGTGAAATTGGCGCTGCTGACATTGTTGGCGCTGTCGGCGGCCTGCACGGTGATGCCGGCTGACCCCGCCGTCAGGGCGGACGCATTGGCGACGGTGACGACGCCCGTGGAACTGTTGATGGCGAACGCACTGCCCGGATTGGTGGTCAGGCTATAGCTGATGGTCCCGACCGCATCGGTGGCACTGGCAGTGATGCCGACGGCGGTGCCGTTGCTGGCGCTGGTGGAGACGCTGTTGGCCGTGCTGTCACTATCCGTCGGCGTGGTCGGCGCGGTCGCGTCGGCTGTCACGGTAACGGTGATCTCGTCGTTGTCGCTGGCACTGGCCAGATCGGTGCTGACGATGCTGATCGTGCCGGACCCCGCCGATGTGCCCTTGAAGGATAGGTTGCCCAGGGCGGTGTTCACCTCTGATGCGGAGCCTGAAATGGTCAGGGATGAGGTGCCGGTCCCGGTGATGGTACCGGTGCCGCCGCTGGCCGACAGGTTGCCGTTGGAGGCGGAAAGCTGAACCGTCAGCGTCTCGCTGCTGTCATTGTCGGTGACACTGACGGCATTGCCGCCCGTGAAGGATTTGGACTGGCCATTCTCCACGCTGATGCTGGCGGGAACGCTATTCACGGGCGTGGTATTGGCAGGCGCCACGATGGTGACGGCGAAGCTGTCGGCATCGGTCAGGCTGCCATCGCTGCTGCTCACACTGATGGTGGCCGTGCCGGCGGAACTGCCGGTCAGGGTTAGGCCCGCCATGGTATTCGACACATCGGTGGGCGTGCCGCTGATGGTGAGGGTGGCGGTACCGGAATTGCTGACATTGGCCGAACCGCTGGCCGTGGCAGCCAGGATTCCGTTACTGGTGGCGATGGTGGTGGTCACGCTGGTGCCGTTATCGGTCACCGACAGGGCGTTGCCGCCCGTGAAGCTGAAGGCCTGCCCACGCGTCGCCCCCGTCACCGTCGTGCCCGGCACCGTGTTGACGGGGGCGGTATTGGTGGGGGCCGTGACGGAATAGGAAATGCTGCTGCTGGCGCTGCCGCCCTGCCCGTCGCTGGTGGACATGGTGATGGTGGCCACACCGGGATCGGTACCCGTGAAGGTCAGCGTGTCGATGGCGCTGTTCAGGTCGGTCTGGTTCGCCCCGCTGAACGTGACCGAACTGTCGGAATTCTTCGTGTAGGTGACGCTGCCTTTCGATGCATTGCTGCCCGACAGGGTGCCGGCGCTGGTGGTGAAGGTCACCGTCAGCGTGTTGGAACTGTCGGCATCGCTGACCGACACGTTGGTCACCGTCGTGGCCACATCCTCGGTCGCGGTCTGGGTGGTGCTTGGTACGGAATTGACGGGGTTGTTATTGGCCGCGGCCCCGACGCTTACGCTGATGCTGTCACTGTCGCTGCCGCCCAACCCGTCGCTGGTTGCCACGCTGATGCTGGTCGTGCCGGAGCTGGTGGGGGTGAAGGTAACCGCTGCCAGGGCGGTATTCACCGTGCTGACCGACCCGGTCAGAGTCAGGCTGCCGGTTCCCGACCCGGTCCCGCTGCTGGAGGTGAAGGTGCCGCCGCTACTGGTCAACACCACGGTCATGGAGGAAACGGTGCTGTCACTGACACTGATCAGGTTGGAACCCGACAGGGCCAATGCCGTGCCCGCCGTCGCGGTGATGCTGGACGGCACACTGTTCAGCGGGGCAGCATTGGCGGCGACCGAAATGTTGAAATTATCAGCATCCGACAGGCTGCCGCTGTCGGTGGTGGTAACCGAGATGGTGGCCGTACCAGCGGCGGTGCCCGTATAGGTCAGCGTCTGGAGAACAGCATTCAGATTACTGACGACGGAGCCACTGCTGGCCGTCAGGGTCAGGGTACTGTCGCTGTTAGATTTGGTCACCGTGACATTGGCATTGCCCGTCGCCGACAAGGTCCCGCTGGACGCCGTCAGGACCACCGTCATGGAATTGTCCTGGGTGCTGTCGGCTATGCTGACGCCCGTGATGGACAGTGCCGCACCTTGCGTGGCGAACAGGATGGTACCGGGAACCGTATTGATCGGGGCGACATTCTGTTCGGGAGGAACCAGGGCCATATTATGCTTCCGTGCAGGGAGACGTCGTCAGGGGTGGTGGAACGGGGTTTGGCCCCGTCCTCAACCCGTCCCGAAATTGCTGTCGGTCAAACCGGTGAAACCAACCAGGGTCAAGGTTGCCGTGCCCCCGATGGTGATGATCGTGTCTGCACCACTTGTGGTGATCGACAGGCTGGCGTCCGTTCGGGCAACGGTGGCGTTGATGTTCAAGACATCATCGCTGGAGAAGCCGTTGATCGTGTCATTGCCATCCCCGGTAACCCAGCGGATGACAGCAGCACCGGTACCCAGATTGATGGTGTCATTGCCCGTTCCGGCATCGACGTAATCGCCGCCACCGCCACCATTGATCGTGTCGTCACCGGCACGGCCCAGGATGCCGTCACCGGAACTGGTCCCGTCGATGGTTTCGCTGATCACCGTGCCGTAGATGTATTTGCCGCTCTGGTTCGGAATATCGACAGTTTCCTGCATGATACGCACAAACTGGTCACCGAACTGGATGGCCTCGATACCCTCCAGACTATCCGTGCCGTCATCGCCATTTGCGCTGGTATCCTGGTCAACAATATCAAACGAGCCACCGCCATTGTCGGTGATCTGATAGCTGCTGAAATTCCCCGCATAAACGGCGATGTCCAGCCCGTCGCCACCTTCCAACCGGTCGTTGCCCGTGCCGCCGATCAAGACGTCGGAACCATCGCCGCCGACCAGCGAGTCATTTCCCCCGCGACCTTCCAGGTAGTCGTTTCCAGACGTACCCTCAATCGTGTCGCCGCCCGACAGTTCCGTCCCGATCTTGGTCCTACCATCGGGGGAGGTATAGACGGCCAGCCGGATATAGCCATCATTGGCGGCAATGCCTTCGATATTGATCAACCTGATGGTGGTGCCATCAATGGTGACGTTGTAGGGCCCGGAACCCGTCACGTTGATATCTTCCAGATTGGCATTGATGCGGACAGTATCGTTGCCGCCCAGGCCATCCGCCTCACCAGACCCCGCCCCCAAATCAAAGAAATCGTCGCGGCCATCGGCGCCGACCAGAGTGTCGTTAAAGCGTGTGCCTTCGATAAAGGCGGACAACCCATCACTAGCGATAGTCGTCACCGCGGCAATACGGGTCTGGGTGTCGTTGAAGCTGACCATTTCGACATTGGTGAGGATGTCGGTGCCATCATCGCCATTGCTGGTATCAACGTCGGTAATGGTAACCGCGCCGGTGCCGCCATTGTAGGAGAAGTTATACCCGCCGATATTGCCGCTGTAGCGGACAACATCATTCATGCCGGCACCGCCATTGATCGTATCGTTGCCGTTACCGCCGATGATGAAATCGTTGCCCTCCCCGCCATTAATGCTGTCGGCACCAACGCCGCCATCAATGATATCATTGCCGGTGCCACCGGTGATGGTGTCGGCCAGTTCAGAGCCGGTAATGTTTTTGTTGCCGCCAATATCGACACTGGTGGTGGTCAGGCGGATGGTACGGTCGGTGAAGCTGACCATCTCCACGCCCGTCATGGCGTAGCTGTTGCCACCCTGCGTATAGGTGAACGTGCCGGCATTTTCCGTGAGGTTCGCGGAATTATAGGTGAAGTCTAGCGCCACCGTATCGACGCCGTCGCCACCGGTGATCGTGTCCGCGCCAAGACCGGGGCGGATGAAATCGGCGTCGCTGGTGCCGGTGATGGCATCGCTGTAACGGGTGCCCTCGTAATAATTGCCGTTACCCGTGCCCGTGATGTCATTCACGGCGACCGTGACCCGCACAAAGCCCTGATCCTTGAAGGACAGCGCCTCGATGTTAGTCAGGGTGTCGGTGCCGTCATCGCCATCCGACGTATTATTGTCGGTAACGGTGATGGTGCCGCCGCTGAAACTGACGGTGTAATCAGCGAAGTTGCCGCTGTACCGGGCCATGTCGATGATGGGATAGCCGTTGGCATCGGTGCCGTTGGCCCCGCCATCGATGGTGTCATTGCCCTGGCCGCCTTCAAACTGGTCACCGCCCGCCGCACCGGACAGGCTGTCGGCCCCCTTGTTGCCACGGATATAGTCATTGCCGCTGCCGCCCGTCAGCGTCTCGGCAAAGTCGGTACCATCGATGAACTTGTTGCCGTTATTCTCCGACTCATAGGCTGTCAGCCGCAGATAGCCGTCGGTGAAGCTGACGCTTTCCACATTCTTCAACAGGGCGGTATCGCCGCCGATGGCGACAGTCACATCGCTGCCCGACTTGGTGATCGTGGCATTGGCGATGCTGGTATTGAAGAAGACATTGTCCTCCCCGCCGGCGCCATCCACCGTGTCATTGCCGGTACCGGGGTTGAAGCTGTCGCGGTTGGCGGTACCGGTCAGGGTATCGGTGAAGCGCGTCCCCTCCACATAGGTGGAGCCATCCTGGTTGGTGAAGGTCTGCGATACCAGCCGAACAAAGCCCTGATCCTTGAAGCTCAGGACCTCAATACCGGTTAGCGTATCGGTGCCGTCATCCCCATCCTGGCCCGCCTGATTGTCGGTGACGGTGAAGGTGGTGACGCCGCCGCTGGTTACGGAACTGATCGTGTAGGTGGCGAAATTGCCCTCGTACCGGGCCACGTCCAGAAGGACGTTGCCCTGCTGGTTCGTGCCGTTATCGCCGCCCTGTATGGTGTCGTTGCCGGCACCCCCAATGAAATAGTCGCCACCGGCACCGCCGATCAGCGTGTCATTGCCGGCGCGGCCATTCAGGTAATCATTGCCCGTACCGCCCGTGATGCTGTCACCGAACACGTCGGTGCCATCATAGGAATTGCCATCGGGGCCGATGAAACTCGCCACCGTCAGGCGCACATACGCGTCGGTGAAAGCAAGGCCTTCGACATTGGTCAGCCTGTCGGTGCCATTGGCCGCTGTGGTCAGCGTCATGCTGCCATCATTGTTGCGGACGATGGTGTAACCGGCACCGATGGCTTGGTTCATGATGATGTTGTCATCACCGGCACCGCCATCGATCGTATCATCGCCGGTCCCGCCATCAATGCCATCCTGGCCGTCGCCGCCCAGAATGCTGTCATTGCCGCCCCTGCCCTGAAGGTAGTCGTTGCCGGCCAGACCGCTGATCGTGTCATCGCCATCGCCACCGGTCAGGTTTTCCGCATTGGCGGTCCCGGTCAGGACGAGGTTGGCAGACGAGGTGATATCCGATCCAGACAGCCGCAGATTGGCGGCCTCCACCGCCGTCGACAATTCAATGGTCAGATCGGCACCCGCCGTTCCGTCGATGCCGACATGAATGCGCGTGACGCCATTGACGATTTCCGCCTGTACCGCGCCCGCCGTCAGGGTGCTGCCATTGCCGCTGGTGACGCTGCCGGTCAGGGTCAGGCCGTTGATGGTGATGCGGTCACCGGGGCTGAAATCAGTGATGCGATCAATACCCTGGGCCAGCAGGGTGCTGCCATTGCCCAACGGATCGAAGGCATAATAATAGAACGTGTCATCACCGCCGCCGCCGGTCAGGCTGTCATTGCCGCCCATGCCGGCGATGGTTTCGACACCCAGGCCGCCCTGTACCGTATCGGCAAAGCTGCTGCCCGAAATCTCGACAATTTCAATCTGACGCAGGGTGTCGGTGACGCTGTTATTGATCTGCACCTGCCCGGCAGAAACGCGCACAAGCAGCCCGCCCGTGGCACCATCGGACAGATCATAGGCCGCAACGTCGTTGCCGGCGCCACCTTCCAGCGTGTCGGCACCTAATCCGCCATAAAGCGTATCGTCACCATCGCCGCCCAGCAGGCTGTCGGCACCGGCATCGCCGAAGATCAGGTCGGCGCCGGCCCCGCCGGCCAGCGTGTCATTGCCGCCCTGGCCAGACAGTTGATCGGAAAGGCTGCTGCCCGTGATGCTGTCGGCGAAATTGCTGCCGGTCACACCCAGCTTTTCAAAGTTGGTGACGGTGTCGGTGCCGCCCCGCCCGTCGCTGATGCTGGCGCTGGTGCCGCTGGTCACATTGGCCAGCGAGAAGGTGACACCCTGCGTCAGGCCGATATCGTCAAAGCGGTAGGAAATGAAGTCATTGCCCGCACCGCCATTGATGACATCATTGCCCGCATCGCCGCGGAGATTATCGTCGCCATCCTCACCCAGCAGCGTGTCGTCGCCGTCGCCGCCGCGCAGAATATCATTGCCAGCGCCACCGCTGATGCTGTCCTCCCGATCCGGCGCGGTGGGCAGGCTGGCAGAACTGGTACCCCCGATCAGCACATCATCGCCGTCGCCACCAGACAGCGTGTCGGCGCCACCATTGCCCGTCAGCGTATCATTGCCGCCCAGACCGCTGAGATTATCGGCAAGCGAGCGGCCCGCCAGGACATTGGCCGTGCCATCGCCCGTGGCCGTCGTGGCGGTATAGCTGGCGGTGATCCTGTTGTTGGAAAGGGTGAAGTTGGAAGCGGTGAAACTGCCATCCAGGTCAATGATCAGATCCGCGCCCGCCGTGGCGTCAAGCCCGATCGACAGGCGGGTACCGCCATTTTGCAGCGCCGTGACGCCGACCTGCCCCGCCGTCAGGCTGCTGGCCTGGGCATTGTCGGTGATGCTGCTAAAGGACTGCCCTGTGACCTGAATGACATCACCGGACCCAAGATCGCGGATCAGATCGGTGCCCGAACCAGCACCGCCGAAGGAGAAGAGATCTTCACCAAGCCCGCCGACCAGCGTGTCATTGCCGGCGCCGCCATTCAGCAGGTCGGCACCCAGCGATCCGGTGAGTTGGTCATTGCCCGACCCGCCCGTGATCAGGAAGCCTTCAATATTGCTGACAGTATCGATGCCGCCCAACCCATCCGCGACCGTGGCCGCAAACGCATGCGTGAAGGCGCCGCCATCGAACTGTACCGGGACCGTCGACGCGCTGAGGTCATAGACAGCGTAATCAGTACCGCTGCCGCCATTGATCGTATCGTTGCCGGCACCACCGGACAGATGGAAATCATCCCCATTGCCGCCATTGATGCTGTCATTGCCGGTACCGCCGGTGATCTGGTCACCGCCGCCGCTGCCGGTCAGCGTGTCATCAAAGGAGGAACCGGTGATGATCACATATTCGACATTGCTCAGGGTGTCAGTGCCGCCCCGCCCGTCGGACAGGGTGACCGCCTGATTGGCGACCACGGCAGAGGCACTGAAGCTGATGCCGTTGTTCAGGCCGATATTGTCGAAACGATAACCGACGCCGTCATTGCCAGCGCCGCCATCGATCGTGTCGCTGCCGGCGTCACCACGCAGATTATCATCGCCATCGCCGCCCACCAGGCTGTCATCGTCATCAAAGCCGCGCAGCGTGTCGTTGCCA
>JAEMSB010000719.1:662-2071 GCA_016463045.1 Niveispirillum sp. | reverse complement strand
CCATAGAGCGCCAAAGCCGCCAGCTTCAGGCTCTGCGTATCGCCCAACAGGGGGTTGCGGCTATCGGCGGTCACATAGCCGGCGGCCAGTTCATAGGAAACCGCGTCAATGTCGCCCTGGTAGTTCAGGCCGATCTCCCAGAGGTCACGATCCAGCCGGCCCGGTGTCTGCTTGGCGATATCCTCCACCAGACTGTTGCGCTTGGGCGCATAGGAGAGTCCTAAGCGCAGGCCCATGACGCGCGGCGTCTCGTACAGCAGCTTGGTGGCATCATCACTGTCGCGGCCCAGATGGTCGATGGGCGGGGCCGTACCGGCGATGCCGGTCCACAGCCCGTCCATCTGACCGCCCGCCAGCAGCGGCAGCAGATCGACGGCCCGCTTGGCCGCCCCATCCTCATCCCCCACGCGCAATCGGCCCCAGGCGGAATTGACGGTCAGGAAGACCTCATTCACCGTCAACTGGTCGTTGCGTCCGGGCCGGTCCAGGCTTTTCTGATAATCGCCCGACCCCACCGTGGCGGTCAGTGACAGGCCAAGCCCGCTATCGGTGGTGACCGTCCCCTCCCCCGTTGCGGCATAGGCACCGTAAATGTCATGCCCCTCGCCCGTGCGCACAAGGGCCCCCTGCCCCACGCCGCGCCCCGTGAACTCCACCGTTTCACCGGCGGCGGGGAACGCGGCCAGCAAGCTGACGGCGGCGGTGCGGATGGCGCGGGACAGGCGGGGCAAGATCACATCCATATCGGCGATGGCGCGCGGCCACAGGATTGACGGGCGGGATTGACGGGGCAGACAGGAAGGGCTTTACGTGCGTGATGGGGCGAAAACAAGGCCGATGGCCTACCTGCTCCGGTAATTGCACGAGAAGCCAACCATGACCGATCCCGCCAACGATGTGGCCGCCAACCTGGCCGAGATCAAGGCCCGCATCGACAAAGCCGCCGCAGAGGCCGGGCGCCCCGCCGGCGCCGCCCGCCTGATCGCGGTATCCAAGGTGCAGCCTGTGGAAAAGCTGGAAGCAGCACTGGCCGCCGGTCACCGCCTGTTCGGGGAGAACCGGGTGCAGGAGGCGAAGGCCAAGTTTCCGGCGGCGCGCGAACGCTACCCCGATATCGAACTACACCTGATCGGCCCCTTGCAGACCAACAAGGTCAAGGAAGCCGTGGCCCTGTTCGATGTGATCCAGACTCTGGACCGGCCCAAACTGGCCGCCGCCCTGGCCGAGGAAGGACGCAGACAGGGCCGCCTACCCCGCCTGTTCGTGGAGGTGAATGTGGGGGCGGAGCCACAGAAAGCCGGCATCGCGCCTGCCGACCTTGCCGCCTTTCTGGATGAATGTCGCGATACCCACGGCCTGATCATTGACGGCCTGATGTGCATCCCGCCCGCCGATCAGGAACCGGCCCC
>JAEMSB010000719.1:0-652 GCA_016463045.1 Niveispirillum sp. | reverse complement strand
CCGATCTGGCCCAACGCCACGGCCTTCGCGAGGTGTCGATGGGCATGAGCGGGGATTATGAGCTGGCGGTGCGCCTGGGCGCCAGCTTCGTGCGCGTCGGCACGGCCATTTTCGGCGAACGGATCAAGCCGGCCCCCCATGCCTGACAGGCTGCCCGATTTCCGCGACTGGTCCTTCCTGGCGCACGGCAGTGAGGATCAGTGCCGGGCCTTCGCCACCCTGTCGCGGCACCAGCCGTTCGACCGGCTGGAAGGCGCCGACAGCGCGCTTGCCGGCACCTTCCCCATCGATATCGCTATTGATGGCTCCGACCTCGACATCCTGGTCGCTGCCGTCCCCACCAGTTTCGTCCCCGTGCTGGACGCTGGATTCGGCCAGGAACAGGGGTACAGGCGCCACCTGATCACCGTTAGCGACGGTCCTGCCCTGGTGGCCGCTTTCACCCTGGATGGTCTGCCCGTCGAGATTTTCGTCCAGGATGTGCCGGTGGAGCGACAGATGGGCTGGCGGCACATGCTGGTAGAGGCGCGGTTGCTGTTACTGGACCCCAGCCTGCGCCCGGCGATCCGGGCCCTTAAACAGGCCGGCGTTAAAACCGAACCAGCCTTCGCCCGCCTGCTGGATCTGCCGGGCGATCCCTATCAGGCGCTGC
>JAEMSB010000718.1 GCA_016463045.1 Niveispirillum sp. | reverse complement strand
GGCCGGTGCCGGTGCGGTCACCGCTTCCACCGAGGGGCCGGGCGGGCCAAAGGCCTCGTTCAGGGTGCGGTCACCCTCCGCCATATCCTGTTCGGCGCGTTCCATCTCCGCCTTGGTACCGGCGGAACCATCCTTGCGTGCCAGATTCTTCATCTGCTGATGGATGGCGCGCAACTGGTCCATCAGGCCGCGCGTATCGCTTTCAAACTCCGCATCGGCGGACCGAACCGCACCGTCGCGAATGATGGCGTCGCGCTGCGCCTGCACCGTGTCATTGGCGGGCGTGCCGGCGGCGGCTTCCCTCTCGCCGCCTTGGCTGGCGGTCTGGCTGGCCTGCTGGGCCACGGCCTGTGCCTCTGCACTGGCGACGGCATCGCCACCCGTCGCCGGGGTGGCAGCAGTGCCCTGCGCTGCATTGGCGTCAGGTTTGGCGGCCGCCGCGTCCCCACTACCGGCATAATCCTTGGCGGCCTGCCCCAGTTCTTTGGCGACCGACGCCGCCTCCTTGGCGATACGGGCGGCGGCTTTCTTGTCGCCACTGGCGGCGGCCAACTGGGCCTGCAGCTTCAGCATTTTCAGCTTCTGCTTGGCTTCGTCCTTCTTGCGGGCGGCAGCCTCCTTGGCGTCCTCCCCACCGCTGGATAGCTTGGTGGCCAGCGCGTCGGCATCCTTGCGCTGCGCTTCCAGCCGGGCGCGCGTGTCCGGATCGATAAGGTCCTGAATACTGCTGGGGCGGGACGCGGATGCGGGCGAACCATGGGAAGCGTCCTTTCTCAGACCCTGCCAGATTTCCTGCGTCTTGCTTTGAAACTGCCGTGCCGAAACGGCGAAAACACCGCTGGCCGTGCCCAGGACCGACACCATGACATTCCCTATGTCTGCTGTCGGGTCGATGGCGCCCCTCCGCCGGCCCGAATGGATCAAATTTTATCCATTCCACCCCACCTCTGCAACCCCAATTCGGTAGGCACCGAAGCATGGGGACCGTGTCATCCCTATGGTAGGGTCAACAACAGATGGTGGGAGGTAGCATGGTCAGCACAGCGGATTTCGCGGAGATTGCGGCATTGGCCGGTGATCCTGCACGGGCCTGCATGTTGCAGGCGCTGATGGATGGCCGCGCGCTGACCGCCGCCGAACTGGCCCGCGCCGCCGGCATCACGGCACAGACAGCCAGCGGTCACCTGTCACGCATGGTGGCGGCGGGTCTGCTGCGGGTGGAACCACAGGGTCGGCACCGCTACCACCGACTGGCCAGTCCCTCCGTGGCGCGTATGATGGAGAGCATCATGCAGGTGGCATCCGACCGGGCACCAACACCGCGCGCCATCCGCACCGGTCCACGCGACCGGGCATTGGCCCAGGCACGCACCTGTTACGACCATCTGGCCGGGCGGCTGGGTGTGGCACTGGCCGATGCCATGGTGGCAGGGGGCCATGTGGAACTGGCCAATGATGCCGGCCTGATCACGGCGCAAGGTCGGGAGTTCCTGTCAGGCCTTGGCATCCATTTGCCCGCCATCGGCACCACCCGCACCTTCTGCCGCCCCTGTCTGGACTGGAGCGAACGGCGCCCCCATCTGGCCGGCAGTCTGGGGCGCGCGCTTTGCGGGCACGCCTTTGACCAGGGGTGGGTCCGTCGGGTCGATGGTACCCGCGCCGTCAGCATCACACCGAAGGGCACTATGGAGCTGAAACAGCAATTCGGCGTCGAGCTGGCCGCGTTCTGACCATCAGGCCAACGGCACCCAACAGCAGAACGCCGCCGCCAGGAACACCGGCCAGGCCAGATGCCGCCCCCGCCCGATTATCAAAATCAGCAATCCCGTGACCAGACAGGTCACGCCGGTACCGGCCAACAGCGCCAGGCGTGGTTCCACCGCAAACGGTGCGGCCAGAATCGCGACCGAAATCCCCATTCCCCACCAGGCCAGGCTGGTCAGATGCCAGGCAAAGCGCAGCACATTGCGCGCAAATCGGCTGTGAACCAGCATGCCGGAACGCCCCCGCGGCGACAGAAGCGGCCCAATCAGCTTCAACTCCCCCAGCCAGGAATGGGCAAGCCCCAACC